>CAMLGP010000092.1 GCA_946479535.1 uncultured Bacteroidota bacterium | reverse complement strand
TGGTGAAGGTATCGCCAATTCAATGACGTACATCTATAGCAGGATCAGCAGGAATCAGGTGAGCAGATGGTTTGCCAATAATGATTATTGTGTTATTGAAATGCCGCCCACAGATGCTGTAATAGCAAGCAATCATCTTCCTCCGCGGTCTGAATGGGTGTATACTCAGGTAAGCAGTACAAATCCTCCGGGTGCAGGGTTAGTTTACTCAAATCCAACCTTCAGGAACTACAGAGTATACCGGCTTGCAGAAATGCCTTCGCGCTTTCTAATGCAGAATGAACAGATTATAGCATTGATTGGTGCCGAGTATGCTTTGAAGGTGGGAATGAATAAATATTTTCAGGCGCTCCGTTCCGGTAATGGCAGACTATTTCGTGTGAGCACATCGGCTCATGCAAGATGGTTTGAAGCCCTGTCTAATGAGGCCATCCCGGATGGAATAACCATGAATGATATCCGGACTACCTCCCGTGCGTCAATGCCATATTTATTTGCATTGGCGCTGGCGGATTATTTTACTTATTATAGAAGCACCACGCTGGATGAGTTCAAGGCAATGTTTGAAAACAGTCTTTCACAAGATTGGGCCAATGCTTACTGGACCGTAGGAAAAGATATTACAAGAAGGGCAGTACCCATTACACTCACAGGAGGAAGACCGCCGGTATTGAATGTGCAGCAAAATATAGATGCAATTGCTACCGCATTAGGAGTAGGTACTCCGTAGGAGAAAGAATGCATTTGATTCAGAAAATAGAAGCTGGTCTTTAGCCCATATTATGGAATACTTTCTGCACGTCATCATCCTGCTCCAGTTTTTCAATGAGCTTGCTCACGTCTTCGGCCTGAACATCATTGACAGGAACAGTGGTAGAGGGTATCCATTCCAGTTCAGCACTGATGGGAGTAATATTTTTTTCTTCAAGCGCTTTTTGCATATTGCCGAAATCAGTAAAGCCAACGCGGATCACCAGTACAGGTTCGTTATTTTCACCAGTTCCTTCCCCTAACTCTTCAAGACCAAAATCAATCAACTCCAGTTCAAGATCATCAGAGTTCAAACCTTCGGGCTTTAATTTGAAAACGCCCATCTTCTTGAATTGAAAGGCAACACTGCCGCTATTCCCAAGTGTACCGCCGCCCTTGTTGAATAGAGATTTGATATTGGCTACAGTACGCACATGGTTGTCCGTAGCGGTTTCCACCAGTACTGCTACTCCATGTGGGCCATATCCTTCATACAGGATCTCATCATAGTTGGTCATTTCCTTGCCCTGTGCCCTTTTAATGGCGGCTTCTACACGGTCCTTCGGCATTCCCACACTGCGGGCATTCTGGAAACAGCGGCGCAGGGCGGCATTGGTATTAGGGTCAGGCCCACCCGCTTTAACTGCAATCACGATTTCTTTCCCGATGCGGGTGAACTGCTTGGCCATCCGGTCCCAGCGGGCAAACATGGAGGCTTTTCTAACTTCAAATATGCGTCCCATAATTATTAATACAAGGTCTGTGAAATGATCTGAGAAATAAATCAGCCCATTGCTCTGAAAGGGCAATGGGCTGCAAATTTAAGGCAATATGTGAAAGTTTATTTGTCCTTATTTCTTACCAATTCTCATTGCGAAAATAACAGCATGGATAGCGGCAAAACCCAGTGAAAAATAGAACAGGCCTGCATCTGCACCCTTTGTTTGCTCGTGATGAAGGAAGGCAACACCCGCTAATACAATTGCCAATGCAAGTCCTGTGGAGCCAACCACTTTATTTGCCTGCCTGGGCGTATCCGGAAGCGTACTGGAAAGTAGACTTTTCCTGATACTATACCAGAGGTAAATATCAAAACCAATCAGCATCCAAACCAACAAACGGATCCAGGTATCCAGCGGTAGGAAGGCCATCATAAAAAAGCAGGTGGCAATCCCCAGTATTGGGACTAATGGAACTAAAGGCGTTCGGAAAGCACGGGGTGCATCCGGCATTTTCTTTCGCATGACCATTACACCGATACATACCAGAATGAACGCGAATAAAGTACCGATGCTTGTCATTTCACCAACCACTCTTGCCGGAACAAAAGCAGCAAATGCGCTCACAAAAAGAAGGAAGAGCAGATTGCTTTTGGCAGGTGTTCTGAATTTGGGGTGAATATCAGAAAACACTTTGGGAATAAGTCCGTCCTTGCTCATGCTGAAGAATACCCTTGATTGTCCCAGTAACATTACCAGGATCACGGATGAATAACCAGCGAGAATAGCTACAAGGATAGCGCGGTTCAGCCAGGGATAATCTGCATGCATCACTCCAGCCGCATCTACTTTACCCATGTGCTCAATGGCCACATAAACGGGGGCAATACTATCCTTTCCTCTGAATGAAGTATAATTTGTAACACCGGTCATTACGTGTGCAAACAGGATATAAAGGAGCGTACAGATAAAAAGGGAACCCAGGATACCGATAGGCATATCCCGCTTGGGATTCTTGGCCTCCTGCGCCGCAGTACTCACAGCATCAAAACCTATATAAGCAAAGAACACAATTGCCGCAGCACGGATGATACCGCTGAATCCGAATTCACCAAACTTGCCCGTATTATCGGGAATATAAGGATCGTAATTACTATTATTAATATACCCCCAGCCCAGTATGATGAATATTAGTACTACAGCCACTTTAAGTGCTACTATGGCGGCATTTACTTTTGCACTACCGCTAGTGCCACGCATTAGCAAAAGGCTCATTAATACAACAATGAAAACGGCAGGTAAATTAATGATACCACCATCCCAGGGACCACCCATTATTTCAGCAGGCATATGAATACCGAAACCTTCCATAAAACGCCCGAAATAACGGCTCCAGCTAATACTCACAGTAGCAGCACCTACGGCATATTCCAATACAAGGTCCCAGCCAATGACCCAGGCTATAAACTCGCCCATGGTGGCGTAGGAATAAGTATATGCGCTACCGGCAATAGGGATCATGGAAGAAAATTCAGCATAGCACAACCCGGCAAACGCACAACCCAGGCCGGCCACCACAAAAGAAAGAGTAATTGCTGGTCCTGCATTGGTAGCTGCGGCAATGCCTGTTATGGAAAAAAGCCCGGCTCCAATAATGGCGCCGATTCCTAAAGCAATTAAGGACCAGGGCCCCAGTGTTTTTTTCAATCCTTTTTCACTATCCGAAGCCTCAGCCAGTAGTTTGTTCAGTGGTTTCCTGACGAATAAACTCATAGTGCGTGATTGTGTTTAGAAAGTAGTGATTAAAGCCCGTAAAATAGGAAATTATTTGTTTTTGGTAGCCTTTTCTTTACCAAAGGCACAGACGCCGTGAATACCACCGTAAATGGTGGTATTAATTAACCCATAACTATTTTTCCCCCTCGGTTATTTTTCCGATTTTCGACGTTCTTTTACTAACCCTTATGTCTAAAGGAAACCGTCTCACTCTCTACATACTGGTGGCCATGGTACTGGGAATTGCTACCGGTTATCTGGTACATCAGAAATCCTCCCCGGAATCCATTGCAACTTTTTCTACCAATATCAAGTTACTTACAACCATATTCCTTCGCCTGGTTCAGATGATCATTGCCCCGCTGGTATTCTGTACGCTGGTTGTTGGTATTGCTAAACTGGGTGATCTTAAAACGGTGGGCAGGGTTGGGGGCAAGGCATTATTGTGGTTCGTTACAGCGTCACTCGTAAGCCTGTTGCTGGGAATGGTGCTGGTAAACTTTTTTAAACCGGGCATGGCCATTGATCTGAGTAATGCAGATACAGCCGGGGCCAAAGACCTGATCGGGAAAACACAGGAGTTCTCCCTGGCCAGATTTGTGGAACATGTATTTCCAAAGAGCGTAGTTGAAGCCATGGCCAATAATGAGATATTGCAATTGGTGGTGTTCAGTATTTTCTTTGGAGTAGCCTGCACGGCCATTGGAGATTTTGCCAAACCTGTTGTAAAGGCCCTTGATGCCGCTTCCCATATTATATTAAAAATGGTGGGCTATGTTATGAACTTTGCGCCGGTGGGCGTGTTTGGTGCCATAGCAGCAGTGATTGCTACCAAAGGATTGCAGGTGTTCAGTTTTTATGGCCAATACCTGCTTTATTTCCTGATGGGAATTGCTTTACTATGGGTAGTTTTGCTTGGCGTTGGATTTTTGATATTGCGCCACAGAGTACCGGTATTATTGAGGAGGATTGCGCAGCCTCTTTTAATTGCCTTCAGTACCACAAGCAGTGAAGCGGTATTTCCCAAGCTCACTGAAGAACTGGAACGGTTTGGTTGTAAAGACAAGATCGTATCCTTTATCCTCCCACTGGGATATTCCTTTAACCTGGATGGTAGTATGATGTATATGACCTTTGCCAGCCTGGCTATTGCCCAGGCTTATGGAATACATATGGATATTGGTACCCAGTTGACCATGCTGCTTGTACTGATGCTGACCAGTAAAGGTATTGCCGGAGTGCCGCGGGCATCTTTGGTGGTGGTAACCGCTACCTGTGCCATGTTTAAAATACCACCAGAAGGTATTGCATTGATCCTTCCAATTGATCATTTTTGTGACATGTTCCGGACTGCTACCAATGTAGTAGGTAATGCACTGGCCACAAGTGTGGTAAGTAAATGGGAAGGAGAATTGGAACATTCAAATTAAAATAAGAAGTTTACCAGATGGAAAGTTTGTTGCAGATACACTTATTAGATGGGACAGGATTTATTCAGCGCTTTATTTCGTGGATCATAGAATATGGCGGATTGTATTTCCTGTTGCTGGTGGTCTTTGCCGAAACAGGATTATTTGTTGGCTTTTTCTTCCCTGGCGATTCTTTATTGTTTGCTGCCGGTATTTATATGGATGACCTGGCACGGGAGCTTTTCAAGATACCACAGACAGATCCCATTAGTTTCGGATTTGCACATATAAGTATTATCCTGATGGTAATTGTTGCCTCCGTGTTAGGCAATATTGTAGGATACTGGTTTGGGCGAAAGACAGGGCCACTATTATATGAACGTCGTGAAACCTGGATATTCAAACGCAAACACCTTGTACGTGCTACTGATTTCTATAACCAGTATGGGAAGGGAACCATCTTTTTGGCGAAATTCCTGCCCATCATCCGGACCTTTGCACCTATTGTAGCCGGTATTGTAAAAATGGAAAGAGCTCCCTTCATGCTGTTTAATGTAATCGGAAGTTTATGCTGGGTTTCCTCGATGATGCTGGGAGGTTATTTCCTTGAATCCTGGGTACAGCGGAAATGGGAGTTCAGTCTTAAAGATCATATTGAAGTTATTACCATTATAATTATCCTTGTTACAACTCTTCCGGTATTATATAAACTTTTAGTCAGTAGAAAGGAGAAGGTTGCAGCCCCTCCAACTGATTCTTCCGTAAAGCCATAATATGCTAACGACGCAGCCTGCCAAAACTCCCTCCATTTTCAATATTGCCGTGATTGTGGCGGCATTAGGATATTTTGTAGATATCTACGATTTGTTGCTATTTACCATTGTAAGAGGTCCCAGTCTGAATTCATTAGGGGTGGATATGACCAATGCCACAGCTGTACTGGCTGCCAGTACAAAGATTATCAACTGGCAAATGGTGGGATTGCTGATTGGTGGTATCATCTGGGGAATGATGGGCGATATGAAAGGCAGGTTGTCTGTATTATTCGGTTCCATCATATTGTATTCCGTTGCTAATTTTATTACAGGGTATGTACAGAATACAGACCAGTATGCTTATGCAAGATTTGCCGCAGGCCTTGGCCTTGCCGGGGAACTGGGAGCTGGTATTACCCTTGTGAGTGAGTTGCTTCCAAAAGCAAAAAGGGGAGTTGGCACTTCACTGGTTGCTGGTATAGGACTATTTGGAGCCGTGTTCGCTTATTTTACCTTCCAGTTCACTGATCATGACTGGCGTCTTTGTTATAAGATAGGTGGTGGATTGGGCGTTGTGCTACTGTTCCTTCGAATTAGTGTGGCGGAAAGCGGAATGTTTAAACAAGTGAAAGCACAAAATATTTCCAGGGGAAATTTCCTGATGTTTTTCACCAACGCTACCCGGTTTAAAAAATATATGCTGGCTATACTCATAGGGCTGCCAACCTGGTTTGTGATTGGTGTATTGGTGAATTATAGTAATCTCTTTGCGAAAGAATTCTATGGGGCAAATAAGATAGATTCGGGCCGTGCAATCATGTACGCTTATGCAGCCATTGCTATCGGTGATATACTGGTTGGTTTTGTTAGCCAGTATTTTAAAAGCCGTAAAAAGGCATTATACCTTTTTTATCTCTTCACCATACTTTCCGGAATACTGTTCTTTGGGGGTGCTGTGAAAAATGATTTCATGATGTACCTTGCCTGCTCCTTATTAGGTTTCAGTACAGGTTTCTGGGCCATATTTGTTACGATGAGTGCAGAACAGTTTGGAACCAATCTACGGGCAACTGCAGCCACAACAGTATGTAATATGGTAAGAGGCGCCCTGTATGGAATTAATTTCCTGTTCTTTGATCTGTTCCAGAAAAGCTATCATTGGAATGTGGTAAAAAGCGGGATATGGACCGGTGTCATTGTAATGGTCATTACACTCATAGCTGCTTATTTTACAGAAGAAACCTATCATAAAGACCTTAACTACGTAGAAAAGTAAAAATTTAAAAGTAAAAAGTCAAAATCACGCTTTATTCCTGTTTTGACTTTTTACTTTTTACTTTTGTCCCATGTTCATTACTCAGGCGATAACCATATTTCAGCAAAGCATCAGGGATTATCATGTAAAAGATGCTGTGGATACGGACATAAAAAATCCATATCCGGTAGACTCTGTTGAACATCTTTTATATCTCAAAAACTGGGTGGATACAGTGCAATGGCACCTGGAAGATATTATCCGTGACCCGCAGATTGATGCAGTAAAAGCATTACAGATCAAAAGAAAAATTGATGCCTCCAATCAATACCGGACAGACCTGGTTGAATATATCGATAGCTGGTTCCTGAAGGAAAACCAGCAGGTAAAGCCATTGCCGGGAGCTACCTTCAATACGGAAAGTCCAGCCTGGGCAATTGATCGACTATCCATCCTGGAGCTCAAAATCTATCATATGGACATTGAGGCAAATCGCCCGGAAGCCAGTGATGAACACCGCCTGAAATGCCAGGGAAAACTGGCCGTTCTGCTGGATCAGCGTTCTGATCTATCCACGGCCATTCAGCAGTTGATAGATGATATTGCGGCAGGTAAAAAATACATGAAGGTATACAGGCAAATGAAGATGTATAATGATGATAGCCTCAATCCTGTCCTGTATCAGCAAAAGAAATAAAACTTGGCATCTTCCCGTAATATACTGGTGTTTCGTTTTTCCGCGTTGGGCGATGTGGCAATGACGGTTCCGGTGATCCGCAACCTGTTAAGTCAGTATCCTGATCTTCACATTAGTTTTGTGGGCC
Source organism: uncultured Bacteroidota bacterium (assembly GCA_946479535.1). The sequence goes on along the minus strand of CAMLGP010000092.1, from coordinate 839 downwards.
AAATTCATATGAAGGCTCTTTTCGATGGAGTTGAAAGAGTCCGGTTTTATCCGGTAGATATTAAGAAATGGAAAGGGTTAAATGGCATTTATCAGCTCAGCAGGCAGATCAGAAAGGATATTTCATTTGATGCTATAGCAGATCTCCATGATTCATTGCGGACCAAATTGCTTCGTTTCTTTTTAGCGCGGTTATTCAAAAAAATACCGCTTGCTGTTATTGACAAGGGTAGGAAAGAGAAGGAAGAACTGACAAGAGCTGTGAATAAAAAACTGCGCCCTTTGAAAACAACATTTCAGCGATATGCGGATGTTTTCTCCAAAATTGATTTACCTGTTGAGTTGAATATTGAAGAAGGAATTGCGCATCCGTTAAAAAATAAAGAACTGCTGCCATTTGAAAACACGGTTCAAAACATTATTGGCGTTGCACCATTTGCGCGGCATACAGCCAAACTCTATCCCCTGGAAAAAATGAAAGAGGTTGTGAAGACTCTTGTGCAGCAGCAGGGAACTGCAGTATTATTATTTGGAAGTAAGGGAGAATCTGAATTAACAGAGCAGTGGCAAAATGAAATGCAGGATGTTTATTCGGTGGCAGGGAAGAAAAGTTTTACTGAAGAACTGAATATAATTTCACAGCTTGATGTAATGATCAGCATGGATTCTGCCAATATGCATCTTGCTTCCTTATATGGCGTACCTGTAGTTTCTATCTGGGGCGGCACACATCCTTATTTGGGATTTTATGGCTGGGGCCAGTTAATGGAAAATGCCGTTCAACTGGATCTTCCCTGCAGACCCTCATCCGTGATTGGGAATAAGCCATGTCCCGTGCAT
>CAMLGP010000091.1 GCA_946479535.1 uncultured Bacteroidota bacterium | reverse complement strand
GCAGTAGGCGGCGGCTTTGGTATGGTAAGCAGTATAATAACGCAGAATATGCAGGGTGGGATTGTATATGGAATGGCGGCTGGACTAATGCTGGTATTCATTTTAAAAAGATTAAGTAAACGATAAACTCTATCATAATGACCAGGATGTATGGTTTCTTAAAGATCTATCTATTATTATTGCTTGGACTACTTGCGGCAATAATCACAATGGCACAGGAAACAAGGCAGTTGGCCGTTGCCAATCCTCAGGCTGTAGCCGATCTTAGGACAAATGAAGGCGCAGCACTTGTCAGTGCAAAATGGTTTGTCCAAAATGCAAACATTGTTCCGGTTGCTTTTCATTCTCCGGGCCCTGCCTTCAATGATGCATTATTATTATATCCAACCGGAGCGGAATTAACAACACATCAATTGAAACCACAGATGGGGTCAGGTGATTTTGACAAAGAATTCAGGGAAATTAACCCCGCTCAGCTGGAGGCAAGACAGGGAACTGGATTATTTTCTTTTGTGTGGTATAAGGTTGAATTGACCATACCTGCTACAATTGGCAATCTTGAAACAAAGGGCACCACAGCAGTATTTGAGATTGTTGTGGATGATTACAGTGAAATATGGGTAAATGGAAAACAGATGCAGGGGTATGGACAGAACGGAAATGGAGTGATAGCAGGTTTTAATGCACGTAACAGGGTAATATTATCAACTAATGCCAAAGCTGGCGATCATTATTCCATAGCTGTTTTGGGAATAAATGGAACGATAGGCAAATTGCCGGATAACTATATCTGGGTTAGAAATGCAGTGGTTGATTTTTATAAGGATGGATTGCCTGGCATTGATTCCTGGAAAGATATCGGAAAGATTTATACGATCGATAATGACCTGAATCATATACTTGCACCTGGTACGCGGATTGAAAAAGTAGCTGACGGCTTTTCCTTCACGGAAGGCCCTGTGTGGCATCCGGATGGCTATTTATTATTCAGCGATCCGAATACCAACACCATTTATCGGTATAATCCTGCAAATCACAATGTAACCGTTTACATGAGTCATAGTGGCTATACTGGTGCCGATATTGGGGAATATGGTCAGCCAGGAAGCAATGGATTAACAATAGATAAGGACGGCAGATTGATCATAGATCAGCATGGTAACCGGCGGGTGGTGAGAATTGAGAAGAAAGGGCCGGTGACCGTGCTTTCAGATAATATTGCCGGGAAAAAATTCAATAGTCCTAATGATGTGGTGTTGAAAAGCGATGGTACCATTTATTTTACTGATCCACCGTACGGACTACCTGCATTTTTCAATGATAAAAGGAAAGAACTCGATTATTCCGGTGTTTTCATGATCAGGAATGGAAAAACAATATTGCTTTCAAAGGACCTTGGTGGTCCTAATGGAATTGCCTTTTCGCCAGATGAGAAATACCTATATGTGACAAACTGGGATATACGGGATATTCATCATACCAAAACGCTATGGCGTTATGAAGTGCAGGAAGATGGAACCTTAAGGAATGGCAAGATATTTTATGATTTCAGTTTTACAGAAGATGAAGAAGCGCTTGATGGAATGAAGGTGGACAGGGAGGGAAATCTTTTTATATCAGCGCCTGGTGGTTTATGGATATTAAATGCGGCCGGTAAATTGCTGGGAAAAATAGTAACACCTGAGCGCCCTGCAAATATGGCCTGGGGCGATGATGGGAATACACTCTATTTAACTGCACATACAAGCCTCTATCGTGTAAGAGTTAAAACAGGCGGAAAGTTTAGTTGGGAATAGATAAGTAACTTTAAAAAAATATCGAAATGAAAACAGCAATTGTAACAGGTGCTTCTGGCAATCTTGGCCAGGCAGTAGTGAATAAGTTTCTGGCAGAAGGATTCAGAGTAATAGGAACAGTAAATCATAATGAACCAGCGAAGATCAATCTAAATAATCCCGATTTTGAAGAAGTGGCAGTTGACCTGATGGATGAGCCTAAGTCAAAAGAATTTATTGAGGGAGTTATTTCCAAATACAAAACAATTGATGTAGCGGTGTTGACCGTTGGAGGCTTTGCAGCGGGAAAGATCAATGAAACATCAACGGCTGATGTGATGAAGCAATACAGGCTTAATTTTGAAACGGCCTATAATGTAGCCAGGCCCAGTTTTATCCAAATGATCCAGCAGGGCAACGGCCGGATCTTCATAATAGGCTCCAAACCGGGTCTGGATGCAAAGTATGGAAAGGGAATGGTTGCTTATGGACTTGGCAAAACATTGATCTTCCGGCTGGCCGAATTAATGAATGATGAAGCAAAAGGCCATAATGTGGTTACCAGTGTGGTTGTTCCAAGTACAATTGATACTCCACAGAATCGTAAGGCAATGCCTGATGCCAAATTTGATAACTGGGTTAAACCAGAGGCGATTGCTGATGTGATCTATTTTCATTGTACTCCCGAAGGAGCTGTGCTGAGAGAACCTGTTATCAAAGTTTACGGGAACGCATAATTCCCAATTTACCTGGGACCACAACTGATTGAATTATCCTGCTGCTTGAACCAGCTCAATCCTCCCAGGCGTTTGATACTCTTATTTCCATCGAGATATAAAACGGTCCAGTCATCTACCTGGACCGCTTTTGCTTTTAATGATACAGGCTCTGCTATATAATCTTTCAACTGCTCATTTATTTTTCTGCCATCTGCCCCCAGAATTAAATAATAATTTGCTTCACCCTTTTCATTCCTGACATAAAAAACAGGATCCATTCCGCCTTCAATGCAGCGGATGGCACAGTCCCGATGAGGTTTGCCATGACCAGGCTTCATCACGCCAAAATAACATTTGGGGTCAATGATCTCGCCTTTTAATTCTACGCTGCCCAGCTCCTGTTTGGCTGGCTGATTTGTTGATAGAGTATGATTGATGCGAACAAGCGGCTTGTCATTCTTATCTACCTGCAAAAGTGTTTTACCATCGCTATACAATAAGGTTCCTTTGATAACTATTTCCTTTCCATCAAGCCGTGTATTATTCTCTCTTTCCAGGCTTGCAATTATCCCTTCTGCTCCAAATTTTCCATAACCAACCAGTGGAATTGTCATATAGGTGGTATTTCCATAGACATTCTGTTCTGTCTTGATTTTTATTGCTGGAACAGGAGATTGCTGATAGGTGCCCGTTATTTCAGTTAACTGCCCGAATTCAAAGCTGGCAGTAGAAAATTTCCTTTGCTGCTGAGAAAGGATCACCGCTGCAATTAATACCAGGCAGGCTATAAACAACAACACTTTTCTTATATGCTTTGAATAAGAAGCTGGTGCCTTATCCATCCAGCCAATATAGAAATCATTGCTCTGATTCATGATAATTCTTTTTGTTTGGTAATAAAGGCGCCAGGTCTTTCTGTTCCCTCTGGCAAGGGGACAGGGTTAAGCCATACCTTATTTTTAATTACTTTTAAATTATAGGTGCTTACTTTTTCTTTGAATGGAGGGGGGGATTGGCCATTCTGAGGCAGGTACTGGTATCCATGCCAGGGACAGGTGATGCAGCCATCCAGAATTTTACCTTCACCAAGCGGGCCTCCCTGGTGTTTGCATACATTATGTATGGCGTAAAGCTGGTTCTCATGCCGGTACACCGCTATCCTTTCTTTATCGATACAGAATATTTTGGCCCGACTGTCTTCAATCTCATCTGTATTGCATACGTAAATAAATCCTTCCTGCTGAAGGACAAATAACTGATTGTCTATCTTTTTTTCTTTGAAAGCAGCCTTTAAATGAAGCGTTACCAGCGTACATGATCCAACAGCAAGGATTAATACAAATAATGGATTCTTTTCAAATTGAATAACTCCGAGCATTACATGCATGATCACCAGCACGTAGGCGAGGTAAACGAACATGTGCAAGGTTTTCCAAACCCCTGGAGAAAGATTATGTAGCCAGAAATCATGACTTGTTATTGCCATCAGGAAGAAGATCACCAGGGCAAAAAAGCCCAATGCCTGAAATGGGAAGGCAGCCAGGGAGTTATAGTTTGTGTTGGAGCTAAAAAGAGAAACAAGAGGATTGGTATTGCTCAATGCATGAAACTGGAAAATGCCAAAGCATCCGTGGACAAGCGCAATGGAAAACATTGTAACGCCCAAATGCCGGCGATTGTACAGGAGTGGAAGAAATTTGGGGTTAAGGCGGCATAATGGACCAATAGCCAGGATAACGTGCAACAATAAAACGGCAAGGGTGGAAGTGCTGCGCAATAACAACGTTTCAAATGTTGCCTGTTCATTGATCAGAAGTGTTATCAAAATAAAAATGGTAAGATAGCCAAAGCAGAAACCGGCTATCAGCCAGTCATAATTCTTTTTCTGACGGTTCCAACCAACGGCAGTATATGAAGCTCCCATGATTTTAATTTTTTAACTGGATGCTATCGATGATTTTGTTATGAATGAAATCATAGAGTACAAGATTGAGGGGTTTATTTATGGATGAATCCGTAGATAAAGGAAAAAAATAGCTGCCTTGCGCTTCAATCCGGCCGATCAACTTTGCATTCCGGGGATTGAATGATCCGGTATTTTCATACAACTGATAGATCACAGCTGAGGGGACTTTTAAAATTTTCCTGTTATTCCATTCCAGTTGCCACTCAGATCTACTGCTATTGGAACGAAGGTTTATGCTGTAATCTGGTAATGATCCGGATTGAACTAATTCGGGAAGTGCAGGAGAAGTTGGGCCTTGTAATAGTCTTACAGGCTCCATTTCCGGGATTGCCAGCCAGGCAAGCAATATTCCTGCAGGTAGCAATATTGCGCAGGTCAGCCATATCTGCCTATGTCTTTTGCGTAAGGGTTTAATCATGGCTGGTTTGTTTTGAGATCTTTATCCATTTTTTCAATAAGAGCGGCCAGAATACCATTATGCCAGGAATGATAATGATCCTGAATCCCAGGCTGCCTCCATGAGCTCCTTCATCTACTTTTTCCACTCCCTTAATAATAAACAGAAGGGCGAATAGCAGACCGAGAATAAGATATAAAGCTGCCGCAGCCAGAATAAGTTTGAGTATTATCATACTATTGCGAATTGATCAATAAAACACTATTAAAACCATTGAATCCGTCCGGCTCACGTAGTGGATTATTTACATCTTCCAGCCAGTAGGATTGGTCAACAAGGAATTTATAGAAATACCGACCGGGATTTAACAATGGAATCTTAATCTTCCAGGTGCCAAAGCGACCCGGCTCCAGTAGCAATTCATCTTCAGCCCAGTTATTAAAACTCCCTGCAAGGGAAATTTCTGTAGCCAAATCATGTTGAACATAAAATTCAACTACTTTATTTCCTGTATTGACAAATGGTGATTGTGCTGGGGAAATTATATGTTGATGCCTCAGGGTTTTTAATAAAGCTTTTTTTGGTTGAATTATTCCAAATCCCTGTCTTTCCACAGGAAAGCCTTCCATTCTTCTGGCAGTGCTGAATAAAATTTCCCTGGCTGCTGAAACAGTAAGTTCGGGATTTGCTTCAAGCAACTGGGCAAGAACAGAAGAGACTATTGGTGCGGCGAAAGAAGTCCCATCTACATGCATATAATATCTGGAGATATACTTTCCAGTTTGCAGCCTGTTAATGATGTTGGCGCGAGTAGAAGCTGTTTCCTCTGTTTGCAGCAGGTTATGAAGCCTGGAGGATTCAAAATATTCTTCAGTATCCGGCAAAATAGGCGCTGCTATCCATATAGCTGGGGCAATGATTTCTGGCTTATGGATGTCATCAACTGTTCTACCAAAACTTGAATGATAGAGTTTGGCAGATGAGGCCAGTTTATTGTTATCATCCGTTCCGCCTACCGTTATAACATTGGGAGAGTTGGCGGGAGATCTGATCAACCCCTGTTCATCGTTACCTGCCGCAGCAACTATCAAAATTCCTTTTGCAATCAGTTCTTCAGCTACTACATCAATTTCGCTTTCACGAAATCCACTGGTTTGATTTCCTACTATGCTCATGTTTACAATTCGGATCTGGTATTGCTGATGATTATCCAGTACCCACTGCAGGGCTTTCACAATATTGTTTGTTGTAATGGCTCCCTGCTGGTCCTGAACTTTCAACAGTACGAGTTCTGCATCACAGGCAATTCCTTTATAAAGACCATTGCTTAAATATCCATCACCGGCACATACAACGGAAGTCATGGTCCCATGCCATGCATCATTACCTGCATCACCAGGTGAATTTAAGTAGTTGTAAGAATCTGGCTGGGTGATATCAATTGCCGCCTTGATACGATTGCGGATACTGACAAGATCAGGGTGGGGATAGAAACCGCTATCGATAAAGCATATTGTGATATTTTTTCCGGTAAATCGCTGATCTGCGTTTAATCGTAATCCTGTTGGAAGAATGATAAAGTCATCTGGACTTTTTACTGGGAAGTGTGGTCCAATTTCGGGCAAGATTCGCTGTTGCATCACTATTTCAGTGTGGTAGTAATCAATGCAACGATGGCAAAGGCCATCATTCTCAGTCCAGGTTGGATGATTAAGTTTGATCCGTTCCAATACCTGACGCTCGCTTCCAAGGTGATAAGCATAGACCAGTTTGTCTACCTTATCATTACAAAGAGGACATATCAGTGTAGCTGGTCCCATACATAGTAAAGGGACAAAATTTACCGGTGAGGCGCTGTCAGGCAGATGACAGACATGCAGGAACAGTTGTTCCAGGTACCAGCTTTGAATAATCTTTAGATTAATTTTGAGATACAATATGAAAATAAAAATTCTTGCACTTTCAGGAAGTCTGAGAGAGACCTCTTCAAATAATACCATCCTTAAACTGATATCGGGGATGGTGCCGGAGAATGTTGAGTTTACCCTATATAAAGGATTGGCTTCAATACCGGCGTTTGATGAAATAGATAATGAGCCAGTAACTCAATTCCGTCAGCTGATCCGGCAAGCAGATGGGGTATTGATCTGTACACCTGAATATGCCTTTGGCGTTCCGGGCGCCCTCAAGAATGCACTTGATTGGACAGTATCCAGCGGAGACTTTGATCAAAAGCCAGTTGCCCTTATTACTGCCAGCAGCGTTGGAGATAAAGGTCATGCTGCTTTATTGAATACGTTATCTGCGCTGGGAACGGAAATGGTAGAGGAGGGAAAGTTATTGATCTCTTTTATAAGGGCCAAGCTTAAAGATGGCCAATTTGCTGATAATCAAACTGAAAAGGCGGTTAACCGGGTAATTCAGGCACTGATTTCCAGCATTGAAGGCCGGAAGGAAAAATAAAATCCGCTAAAACCCGAACCTGTATTCAACAGAAGCTACCACGGATCTTGTTAAGCCATCAGGCCTTTTATCCCGCACAATGAACGGAGCACCAATCGATAATTCAAATCCGCTATTACCGTTTAAAGCATAATCCAGGAACAGGTTTCCGTTGAGGGTAAGGCCATTTGAATGGGGGATAGACATTCTCACCTTATTACCATCCAGATAACTATCATTGGTCTCATGATAAATTCCCAGCAGGCTGGGACGTAATGACCAGCGTTGATCCAATTTATAATTATAGGAGAAACGAAGCAACACATCACCCTTGCGGGAAAACTCATTTGTGGCCAGGTATTTTTGCGCCAGCTCATTGGAAGGATAATTTTCCGGAAGGAAATGATTCCCATTCATGGGCCGCAAAGGTTGTTGCACAGCCAGCGTAACACCAAAAGACTGACGGACATAATTTACACCAAGCACAAGGTCGGTAGTGCCAAGACTGGTTTGATAGGGCATTGGAAGATGAATTCCATTCCTGATAATATCAGAACGATCAAAAGGAATTTTCAATCCGGCGATAAATGATTTCTACCATTTTCCTTTTGTATCAAATGCATGGTTAAGGGATACAAACAGATCACTCAAACCGCTGGTATTGGCCAGCTCTCCGCTGATCCAGGAAAAACTTGCTTTTGCAGTAAGCGAAGTGCGGGTATTAAGACTGCGGGTATATTCTATATAGGGGGTATAGTTTGTAACGTTTTCTTCTCCCTTTCCGAATGCAAAGCCGGCAACTATATCATTTTTATTCTTATCCTGTTCTGTAGTAGTGTTGTTCCTGATTGAATGAATAGTGCAAACGCCTGCATCACTACATCCCTGCGCGGAAAGCTTTCCATACAAGAATAAGGGAAAAGCCATAATCACAAATAACTTCTTCATAAACTGTCTTTTTAATATGTACGTAAAAATTTAATTCAGCATTTTTTAATTAAAGAAATGATTCACGGATTAGCAGGGCATGGCCATCAGGATCACGGACAATAAATGCTTTTGCAATTAGCCCTGCTTTATTTTGGAGATTGAC
>CAMLGP010000090.1 GCA_946479535.1 uncultured Bacteroidota bacterium | reverse complement strand
GTTTCAGCCTCAAGGATCAGTCGTTCATATTCTGCCTGATGAAACCCGGATCCGGTTCCCGGCAGATTCTTTAAATATGGTTTTAACCTGTTTATCTGGTAAACAAGAGATCGCGGATTATTGGGATCAAACACCAGCAGATCAAGCACCAGGTAGTTCTGGATCGGCATTCTGTATTTATACCGGTAATTTACAAGACTTTCGTTACTCATTAACACAGCCTGCTGCAAATTGTATTCAATTTCCTCATGATGCCGATTCACCATGGTTGCCTTAACGAGGGTGATCAATAATAAACTTTGCTCGATCTTTCTTCCAAGATCCAGCATGATCCATCCCTGTTCACGGGAGATGCTTTCCCTATTCAACCCAATAAAAGCAACAATTGCGGTAATAAGGTCATCCAGGGTATGCAACATCTCAAGGTGTCCATGCTGGGAAAGATCGATATTGCGCTGCAGTTCTTCTTCTATGGTACGTAACACCCGCCAGGTATCTGTACTCCAATGATCACGTACTTCATGAATAGCTTTATGAAATTGAAGAAAGTTATATTTCAGACTGCCATTTCTTTTTTCATTCAAAAAGATGTCCTTTAATTCAAACCACGGCTTTGAAAATTTCTCCTCGCTCTCATTGCCGGTAAATCCCGGATAAGTATAACTGTATTGTGTAAAGGCTGATAAAAGAGTACGCTCTGTTTGGGTGGTGATATCTGTAACCAGTTTATTTCCTTCTGCCATGAATTGCATGACTGTACGAAGAAATCGCGCATTACCCAAAACACGTTCGGAATAGCGCCCTACCCAAAACAAATTCTCGGCGGCATGGCTGGGAAGCATATCACTATAGGAAGGAAGCAGTTTATCGGGTACTTCTTTTAAAACATTGATCGTACGGCCGGGTTCCGGAGATATTATCCAGGCATCTTTACTGAAGCCGCCAGCCTGACTGGAGATTATAAATTTGCCGGAATCAGACGCAGTACGGCATAACCCTCCTGCCATTGCCACATATCCCTCATTATTCCTGACCAGGAAACTTCTGAATAGTGTCTTACGTTGCTTTACCTTTCCATTTATATAAGATGGAGTAGAAGATATTTCTACTTTTTCCTGGCCAACGTATAGTGAAGGATCCACTTTTATTTTTTGCTTCAGCTCATTTACCTGAGTACCCGTTAAGGAAGCTCCGTCAATTGATGAACTTCCTGTTGCACTTCTGTGGATCCTTTTTATTACTAGCGATCTGATGTTATCCAACACAAAATTTAACTCCGCTTGCTGTCCACACCACCAGCTTGCAATAGTTGGGATAACAAGATCTTCCGAAAGAAAATAACGGGAAACACTCTGAAGAAATGGCATCAGTCCCGGATTTTCCAGCACACTGCTACCAGGCGGATTGGCGATACTTACATTTCCTTTGCGCACACATTGCAGCAATCCCGGAACACCCAGTTGAGAATCCTCTTTCAATTCCAACGGATCACAATAAATATCATCCACCCGCCGCAGGATCACATCAATTCTTTCCAGCCCTCCCATGGTCTTTAACCATACATGATTGTCCTTGACTACCAGGTCATTTCCCTGCACTAAAGTAAAGCCGAGATAAGACGATAAATAGGAATGTTCAAAATAAGTCTCATTGTTGGAACCCGGAGTAAGAATTACAATGCGCGGATTGAGATTTTTATGAGGGGCAATTTCGTTTAATCCTGTTCGTAAAGCATTAAAATAAGGAGAGAGATGCCTCACCTTTATATCCGTAAAAAATTCAGGGATAATGCGGGTAATGGTGGTCCTGTTTTCCAGAGCATACCCTGAACCGGATGGGGCCTGTGCACGATCATTTACTACCCAAACCTTACCGTCAGTACTCCTGGCAAGATCCGCAGAATAAAGCGTCAGGTCCATAGGCAAGCCAACACACTGCCGTAAAAAGCCTGCGTGATGATAGATCAGTTCCATTGGAAGGATGCCTTCCTTCATCAGCTTCCCTTCGCCGTAAATATCTTTTAATACCAGGTCAAGCAATTGTGCCCTCTGTAAAAGTCCTGATTCAATAACAGCCCAATCGTCCTTATTAATGAGAAAAGGGATGAGGTCCAGTTTCCAGGGCCTGCTAAATCCGGAAGGATCATCATAAATATTGTAGGTGACCCCGTTCTCCTTTAACAGCCGGAGGATATCATTATTTCTTCCTGAGATCTCATCATTTCCTAAATGGCAATAAGTGCGAAAGAATGTTTCCCAGTGTGGCCTGAGTTTTCCATCTTCTCCCAGGAGCTCATCATACCAATTATTATCAGCTAGATATTCTTTCAGTACAGCATGAGAAGAAGGATTGATGCTCATAAATAATGGGTAAAACGGTAGTTGCTAAGGTAATAAAAAGAAAGGCGTAAAAAGATATTAGCCGCCCCAATAGCAATCGGGGCGGCTAATATATAATAAATGGATATGCAGCTTAGGCTACACTTGCTTTTTCTTTCTTCTTGGTCTCAACAGTATCAACCTTAGCAGTCTTCACTGTTTTAATGATACGAGCAGCTACTTTGTAAGGATCAGCAGCGCTATTAGGTCTGCGATCTTCCAGCCAGCCTTTCCAGCCATTCTCTACAGCGCCTATCGGAATGCGAATAGAAGCACCACGATCAGATACACCGAATTTGAATTCATTGATAGCAGCTGTTTCATGCTTACCGGTAAGACGGAGATGATTATCCGGACCGTATACAGCAATATGCTCAGCTACGAAGGGACGGAAAGCTTCGCAGATTACTTCGAAAGTTTCACGGCTTCCGCAAGTTCTCAAAGTAGTGTTAGAGAAGTTAGCGTGCATACCGGAACCATTCCAATCCAGGTTACCCAGCGGTTTACAATGCCAGTTTACACCGATATTATATTTCTCACCGATCCTTTCCAGTAGATAACGTGCAATCCAAACCTGGTCGCCAGCTTCCTTGGCTCCTTTAGAGAAGATCTGGAATTCCCACTGGCCGGTAGCAACTTCAGCGTTGATACCTTCCACATTCAAACCAGCGTCCAGGCATGCATCGAGGTGTTCTTCAACCATAGCACGGCCAAATGCATTAGCTGCACCAACTGAGCAATAGTAAGGACCTTGGGGTGCAGGGAAACCGCCTTCAGGAAATCCTATAGGCTTATTATTTTCAAGGTTCCACAGGAAGTACTCCTGTTCAAAACCAAACCAGAAATCATTGTCATCATCTTCAATCAGAGCACGACCATTGCTCTCGTGAGCAGTACCATCAGAGCTAAGTACTTCACACATTACCAGGTAACCTTCTTTACGCTGGGGATCTTTACATACAAAAACTGGTTTCAACAAACAGTCAGAAGAACCACCTGGAGCCTGTTCAGTTGAAGACCCATCAAATGACCACACAGGACAATCTTCCAGTTTGCCGGAAAATGTCTTTACGATTTTTGTCTTGCTACGCAAGCTCTGGATAGGTTTGTAACCATCAAGCCAGATGTACTCTAATTTTACTTTTGACATATTCTGTTGTTTTTTTTATGAATGATAGATCAGTGGCGTTAGAAAAATATACTGGAGCTGATAAAGCAGGCAGTATTCCGCGTTCGGCGGATAGTAAGATTTCTCTGAGTGTGATAAGTTTTGTGTGTTGGAGCAGAGCCTTTCCAATTTATCGCCTTTCTAATCGCCAAAAGTTTCAATAAAAAGGCATCACCGTCTTCCCGGATCACTCCAGGGATTGCAAGCAATGCCTTCTTAAGATGTCTCTTCGTTTCAACGCTAAATTAACACAAATCCGCCAAAAAAATCGAATTAAAAAATATAATATGTGAGTTTAATGTGCCTAATCAGGATTAATAGCCTATCGAGCCTTCGAAGGCGTCAAAATGGTCAGGATTATGTCAAAAAGTTAGTAGGAATACGCAGAATCTAATCATATTATATTTTTTTACTACTCGTTACCTTCTTAAGATTTATCCTTTCAGCAGAACAAATTGATCTCATAATAGGCTAATCCTGTTTCCTGCCTGATTGATCAAATCCTGATTCCGTTCATTCAGAACTCATCATCTATTTGTCGCCTTCATGCTTTCTCTACACAATCCAATTGGAATTCTACGGTAATCTTGCGCTCATTCTCCGCTTAACCTGCCCATTTAAGCATAGGATGCGTTAGTCCTCCGTTAACTTAAAATTCAACGAGTACTTGCAAACCCCGACTTTTAGCAGTAATTTAATTTCCCCTCAATCCTTCCCCGCTCCGTAGGCCCCAAATTTGCCGTGTCCCCGCCGTGATTTTACTAGGAAATGTACGTAAAAGCATGATTTTCAATGCTTATACGAGCCCTGATTCTTGAAAGAAACTGATTTGTAGCTTATTTTTATGAGACGATCCTATTTCTATACAAAGCCGATTATGAAGAGACCGATAATCCTAACCCTGATCCTTTCCCTTATTTGTGCCTCTCTGTATGCCCAGGATGTGATACGCCTGCAGAGCTGTGAGGACAATCTGATCAACCACCAGGTTGACAGCCTAAAAAACATGTATTCAAAAGATGGCTTTGTGCTGCTCAAAGAAGCTTCCATTACCATGGAAAGCGAATTTGAAATGCCTGTAGTAGTGCCGCTTACTGAAGGAAGTTGGTATCAGTTCGTGTTTATTGGCGACTATACATCCAAATTGTATGAAGTGAGAATGTTTGACTGGAATGAAAAGCAGGTTGTATTCCAGCAAAAGCGCTGGGGTGATGTTGATGGAAATGTTATTTCTTATTCTTATATACCCAAGTACTCCGAGTTTCACATGATGAAACCCGTTCAGGTTAACAAGAAGAAGAAAAAGAATCTCTGTGGATATGTGATGCTTTTCAAGAAGGCTGGTGAGAATAAGGGTAATGCATCTCGATAATTGAAGCTCATACACGTTTTGAATTATATAAAAGAGGCAGTTGAAAAAACAGCCTCTTTTAGTTTTAAAACATGTCCAAGGTTACCAGATCTTCAGCAACCGGGGGCATTAAGTGTTTTGGTGATCTGAACAAAGCCTCCGGTGATTCCTGTAATGTGGCTTGTTTCTTTCTCACCGGTTAGCAAGGCGGCCGGGTCTAGCAGAATATTATTATTATTCAGGGTAATCAATCGTTCTGTAAACTTTAGCAGATTTTGTATGTAAATGTCTTTTTGTAGATTAGGTATTGTACCCGCAACTTCATTTGCTTCATAAACAGTTTAATTGACAGTTTCTTTTTTTGGAACGATTTCTTTGTTTTTGTTATCCAACTCTGATAGTGATACACGAAATAAAAGCCATATAAATAACGCAAGCATCACCCCAACAATGATGATGATCAGATAGTAGTTAACAAACCACGGCTTTTTATTGGCTGACAAATCCTGGATTTCGCGCAAGATGCGTTGAGGACCAACCAAATTCCAAAATTCAGACGGGAGAAAGATGTGACATCACCGGACAAATTGGGGACATTCCCTATTATCGTGGGTACCAAACTATTAAAATTCTTTTTATTTTCTTATACCATATTTACCAATTCATCAAGTGCGCCATCTTCGGGCAAATTGATTTTCTTCCGGAGGCGTTGCCTGGCCTTTCTGATAGCTTCATAGCTTACTCCAAGCATGGCAGCCATGTCTTTTGGAACAACCTGCAACCGGGTGAGTGCAAGTAAACGCATATCAGTAGCACTTAGATCCGGCATTTTTTCACGCAAACGAATAAAAAATCCAGGATATACCTTTTCAAACAGTTGCTGGAATTTTTTCCAATCCTCCTCGGTAAGAATTGTTGCAGATATCAGGAGGTTAATATTCCCGGTCCTTTCCAAACTATTATTCTCTTTATCCATATCTTCCTGCAACTGCTCCAGCAATTCATTTTTCTCTTTTAATTGCTGCATATAACTCTGCAGCTCATGGTCCGCAAACTCCAGCTGCTGTTGGGCCAGTTCCCTTTCCTTATTCCGTTTTAAAAGCTGTCTGTTAACCGCAAGCAGGGCAATAATGGTCAGTAATACCAAACCTGCCAGCAGGCTATTGCGCAACAAAACCTGGTGTTTACGTTTGCTTTCCAGCTCGCCAACCTCATGCATATGCTTTTCTGTTTCCAGTTTCAGGACTTCCTGGTTAAATGCCTTTTTATCACGAAGCTGGCTCAGGCTATCCTTATAAAATATTAAGGAGTCTATATAAAACCTGATGTTTTTAAAATCCCCTTTTGCGAGTGAAAGATTATAAGCGTCCTCATACCAGTTTCTCAGTAAAGGAAGTGATCGGGTACTGAACGTAAAATCCTTCGCATAGTTCATAAATTTTTCGGCTTCTCCCAGCTCCCCTTTTTTAATATATATGCCCGTAAGAGCATATGCTGCATTAACGGCACTTCCAATTTCACCCGCTTTCATACTGCCTGCATGATCCGCCAAAAGCAGTGGTAATGCCCTGTCATACTGCTTCTGCAAATAATAACTATAACCAAGATTTCCATTGGCTAAACTCATATAAAATGAATCCTTATAATAGGCAGCTTCCTTATAAGATTTTTCATACCAGATGGCAGCAGAATCATATTCGTTCAATTGCTGGTAACAGAGGCCAATAGTATTATCCAGGCTTGGGAAATAAAAAAACTCATTCCAGAAAGATGGCAATTTCGATTGCTCTTTTATATACTGAAGAGCAGTCCTGAATTCACCAAACTGATAATAGCAAAGTGACAGACCTCCCGCATAACGCAACAGATAAGTATATTCACCTTTTGCCTTTTTATCAAATACATTTTGCGCCTTCCCCATATATTCAAATGCAGGTACAAACTGATTTGCAATAAAATAAATATGCCCTGCAAAGTGCAGGCACTCAGCCTGTGTAATTGGCCAACCCTTTGACGCAGCTTCATCGGCTGCCTGCAACATAAGCTTTGCACTTTTATCGCCAGGACTCATTTTCTCGGCCTTATAGAGAAATTGTAACATCCAGGCCTGCCTTCTCAAAACGGGATATCCTTTTTCTTTAAATGCCTGTTCAGCAGCATTGAGCTCAGTAATTGAATGTTGGGAATCTTCCTTCAGTAAAAAGCTATACCATTTCAGAAGCGAAAATATTTGCCTGCCTGATTGAAGAGATGTTATGGAATCTGCAATTGTACGACCTTGCTGTATGGAAAAGGAATTGTGAGAATCATTGGAGGTACCAGTCTGTTTGCAGGACCATAGAATGACCGCAATTATCAGCACTCTCAAAACAAAAGAGAAAAAGCAGAACCTAACTTTCATAGCCAGCTACTTTGCCTGCGTCTAAAGTATGCAATTAAAGCAGATTGTAAAAAAAGAAAAAGGCCGCCCAAAAGAGCGGCCTCGTATAATACACCTAATCTAACAGTAAAACTTATGGCCAACGGGCCTTCTATCTACAAATGGGCTCACGCTACAGGAACGCTCACCAGCATCTTAAAGTTCTCGATCACTTTATCAATATCTGCCTGCTTCATTGGAATATACAATGGCAGGATGATGCTTTTATCAGCTGCATTTTCAGAAACTGGCAAACTTAAACCTGCATACTCTGTGCTATAAGCGGTTTCCCGGTGAGTATTTACAATACCGCGGCGGCTTGAAACACCTGCATCCAGCAGCTTTTGCATCACCTCATTACGGGTAAGGGGACAATTTTCTTTCAGATAGATACTGTAAGACTGATAGTTGGAGAAATAACCCTCCTGCTCTATCGGTAAACGAATGCAATCAATATCCTTAAAGGCCTCGTTATATTGCATGGCTATTTTCCTGCGCTCTGCTACTATCCAGTCCAGCTTTTCCAATTGCTTGATACCTACTGCCGCCTGGATATCCGTCATCCGGTAATTATAACCCACTTCAATATGATCTTCAAAGATCAGCTTGGATGATTCATGCCGTACACGGTCGTTAATAGACATACCATGCTGTCTCAATAATTTCATGCGGTTATAATAAGCTTCATTATTGGTAGTGATCATACCACCATCTCCAGTAGAAATCACCTTACGGGGATGGAAAGAAAAACATACCAGTTCCGAATGACTTCCGATCTTTCCTCCTTTATAAGCAGATCCTGCTGCACATGCTGCATCCTCAATCAGTTTCAGGTTATGTTTTTCTGCCAGTTTGCGGAAAGCATCAATATCAGCTGGCATTCCTATCTGGTGTACCACCAGGATGGCCTTTGTCTTAGAAGTAATCTTTTTTTCCGTGTCAACGGGATCAAGGTTATAAGTAGAAGGGATCACTTCCGCAAATACAGGCTTTGCACCTACGTATTTTATGCAGTTGGCGGTTGCCACATAGCTCATGGAAGGGCAGATCACTTCATCTCCAGCTCCAACCCCTGCTACTATCATAGCCAGGTGCAGGGCAGT
>CAMLGP010000089.1 GCA_946479535.1 uncultured Bacteroidota bacterium | reverse complement strand
GCGATCGGAATTACAGTGGGCCTGACCTTACTGGGGGTAGTGCTCTGGGGAACTTTTTCAGGAAGTATGTTACCCATGATCCTGAAACGGCTGGGGGCAGACCCGGCGGTAAGTTCGGCCCCATTTGTTGCCACCCTGGTGGATGTAACCGGGCTGGTTATCTATTTTTCCATAGCCTTCATGCTGCTCAGTGGCAGCCTATTATAATTGATCAGGCAGAATTTATACCTTTGCGCATTAAACAAAAAACCATATGTGTGGCATTGTAGGATACACCGGGCCCAGGGAAGCTTATCCCATCATTATCAAAGGGTTGAAAAGACTGGAATATCGCGGTTACGACAGTACAGGTGTGGCCCTGCAAAATGGAGGGATCAAGGTTTATAAAAAGAAAGGAAAGGTTGCCGAACTGGAAGATAGTATCGTTGGCAAAAACCTGCACGCCAATGTTGGCATCGGTCACACAAGATGGGCCACACATGGAGAACCCTCTGATCGCAATGCACACCCCCATCAGTCTGCCAGTGGCAGGCTGGCTATGATCCACAACGGGATCATTGAAAATTATTCCCAGTTAAAAAATGAACTATTAAAGAAAGGTTACACTTTCAAAAGTGACACAGATACTGAAGTGCTGCTGAATTTTATTGAAGAGATCAAGACCAATAATAATTGCAGTCTGGAGGAAGCAGTACGTGTTGCCCTGAAAAGGGTAACAGGAGCTTATGTAATTCTGCTACTGGATGCGGATGAGCCAGAAACTATTATAGCTGCCCGCAAAGGAAGTCCACTTGTAATTGGAGTTGGAAAAGGCGAGCATTTCCTTGGCTCAGATGCTTCCCCCATGCTGGAGTATACAAAAGAAGTAGTGTATGTGAACGATTATGAATTGGCGATCATCAAACCTGATGAATTGATATTAAAAAACCTCGGCAATGAAAAATTAACACCGTATATCCAAAAACTTGATCTGGAACTCGCTGCCATTGAGAAAGGTGGTTATGAGCATTTCATGCTGAAAGAGATATTTGAACAGCCGCAAACAATTTATGATTGCCTTCGCGGAAGATTGGATGCCGAAGCAGGAACCATCACCATGAGTGGCATTGAACAATATGCCACCCAGATCAAAAATGCCAACCGTATTGTTATAATTGCCTGTGGTACCAGTTGGCATGCCGGGCTGGTTGCGGAATATGTAATAGAAGAGTTATGCCGTCTTAATGTAGAAGTTGAATATGCATCCGAGTTTCGCTACCGTAATCCGGTCATTCATGAAGGTGATGTGATTGTAGCGATCTCTCAAAGTGGGGAAACAGCTGATACACTTGTTGCCATAGAAACGGCAAAATCGATGGGAGCCATTATTCTTGGTGTGGTGAATGTGGTAGGATCCTCTATTGCACGCGCATCACATGGTGGGGCCTATACCCATGCCGGACCAGAAATTGGTGTGGCAAGTACCAAGGCTTTCACAGCACAGCTGGCTGTTTTGACCATGATCGCATTAAAGATTGCGAATATTAAAGGCAGCATTAGCCATGAGCGGTATATGCTTTTATTAAAAGAGTTGAATGAAGTTCCAGAAAAAGTAGCCTGGGTATTGAAGAATGCCGACAAAGTAAAGAAACTGGCAGAAAAGTACAAAGACGCTGATGACTTTCTTTACCTTGGCCGAGGCTATAATTTCCCCGTAGCCCTGGAAGGTGCTCTCAAACTGAAAGAAATCTCCTACATACATGCAGAAGGTTATCCTGCTGCAGAAATGAAACACGGTCCGATTGCGCTTGTTGACGAAAATCTTCCAGTAGTTTTTATTGCCACAAAGGATACATATCATGAGAAAGTAGTGAGCAATATGCAGGAAATTAAAGCCCGCAAAGGAAAGGTCATTTCTGTGATCACTGAAGGTGATGAACTCTCAACAAGTCTTTCTGATGATGTAATGATCATACCGGAAGCAGATGAGATTGTAGCACCGATCATCAGCGTGGTACCACTTCAACTGTTAGCTTATTATATTGGCGTAGCAAGAGGCTGTGATGTTGACAAGCCAAGAAACCTGGCCAAGAGCGTGACAGTGGAATAGCCATCAAAAGGATATATATTTACAAATGAACAATATCATAAAGCGGCCCATCTCTTCTTTGGGGTTTCGGTTCGTTGCTGATGAATATATACCTAAAGGAAAAGATGAATATTACCTTCGAAACCTTCAAAACCGCAGCGGACTCATCTATCGCAAACTGACAACAGCTGAAATACAAACCTTAATTGCCAATAATAACTTCTCTGAAAACTGGGA
Source organism: uncultured Bacteroidota bacterium (assembly GCA_946479535.1). The sequence continues at coordinate 6,124 of CAMLGP010000089.1, read as the reverse complement.
CAAGGTTGAAGTCTCTGATCCATTTAATGTTTCGCTGATAAGCAACTGCAAGTTCTATGGATGGGTAAGGATAGGAAAGCTGGAACCGCTGTTCCTTGAATTCCATGACGTTCGTTTGCCGGTAGGCTTATATAATAGTTCAATTATCAGTTGTGATATCGGCGATTATTGCGTTATCAATAATGTCAATTATCTCAGCCACTATATCATTGGCAATGAGGTGATCATTACAAATGTCAATGAGCTTGAAGTATCCGATCACTCAAAGTTTGGAAATGGGATCATCAAGCAGGGAGAAAAAGAAACTGTTAGAGTATGGCTGGAATTATGCAATGAAAATGCTGGCCGCAGTATTCTCCCATTCAATGGCATTATGCCAGGTGATGCATGGCTATGGACAAGGCACAGGGATGATGATGTGCTGATGGAGAAATTAAAGGTCTTTACTGAAAAACGGTTCGATAAACAGCGTGGATATTATGGAAAGATCGGTGACCGCTCAGTGATCAAGAACACGCGGATCATCAAGGATGCATGGATCGGTACGGATGCATATATTAAAGGAGCCAATAAATTAAAGAACCTGACCATTAATTCTTCTGCAGAAGTACCTACACAGATTGGAGAAGGATGTGAACTGGTAAACGGTATTGTAGGTTTTGGATGCAGGATATTTTATGGCGTAAAAGCTGTGCGATTTGTACTAGCCAGTCATTCCCAGTTAAAATATGGAGCAAGGCTGATCAATTCCTATCTGGGAGACAATTCAACTATTTCCTGTTGCGAGGTTTTGAACTCATTGATCTTTCCGGCCCACGAACAGCACCACAATAACTCTTTCCTTTGTGCTGCCATGGTGATGGGTCAGAGTAATATGGCAGCTGGTGCTACCATCGGCTCCAATCATAATTCAAGAGGAGCAGATGGAGAACTGATTGCTGGGCGTGGATTCTGGCCGGGATTATGTGTAAGTCTCAAGCATAACTCTAAATTCGCTTCTTTCACTTTGATTGCGAAGGGTGATTTTCCAGCAGAATTGAATATTCCTATTCCATTTTCTCTTGTAAGTAATGATGTGAGCCGTGATCAGCTGGTAGTGATGCCGGGATACTGGTTCATGTATAATTTGTATGCACTGGCCAGAAATTCGGGGAAATATGAAAGCAGGGACAAAAGGGTTGATAAAACCCAAAACCTGGAATATGATTTCCTTGCACCGGACAGTGTCAATGAAATGTTTACCGGCCTGGAAGTAATGAAGAAGGCTTCTGCTCAACGTAAAAAGAAGAAAGGTGAGGTTGTAGCGGAAGGAATGGAAAATAGTTCCCGTAAAGTTGTGCTGGTAAAAGTGGAAGAGGCTACCCAGACCTTTAAAGAACTGATTATATATTACGGCATCTCTCAATTAATTGATTTTATTGAGCGAGACGGGATCAGTTCATTTGAAGAACTGGCAAAGCGAATTGACAAATTTGACAGGAAAGAATGGATTAATATGGGTGGTCAGCTAATACCCAAACCTGCTGTAGATGAACTCATCAGGGGAATACATAACGGAAAGATCAGTGACTGGAGTCAGGTACATGATTTTTATAAGGAACAGGGAATTCTATACGCAAGCCAGAAATTACAGCACGCCATGGCATCCCTATTTGAAATCACCGGCTTAACTCCTGCCAAATTCACAAAAAAAGCATTTAAGCAGTTATTACAACAGGCATTGAGCACACGCGAATGGATGGTAGAAACCATTTTTGAATCACGTGCCAAGGATTATGAAAGTGAGTTCAGGAAAATGGTTTATGGATCTGATAAGGAAATGGAAAAGGTTATCGGGAAACTGAAAGACAATTCATTTATACTTCAGCAACGTGATGAATTGCAGTCGTTTAAGAAACGAATTGAAGCTATTGCAAAAAAGGCAAAGATTTAAAGTGCTTAGAATCAATCCTTAGATTTTTCGGGAAGGCCGTAAAAGCCGCTGACATGGAGGAATGGTGGAGTTACTATGGAGGAACTATGGGGGAACCGTGGAGCTGGGTTGGATAAGGGATAGGCCGGAAAAGTGTAAACTAACAAAAAGCCCCTTCAAGGGAAGGGGTTGATACAGCAATTAGTCTGGCTTTAAGAATTAAAGGGATCAAATTTTCAAGAACCTTATCACATTTTTCCTTCCGTCCCTGGTTCTGGTGACCAACTGAAAGATCCCTTTTGGCAGTGTTTCTAAAAATAAAGTTGTGGTTGAGTTTCCGCGGGGTAATAGAATGGATTGCCTGACCCTTACCTGTCCAAGCATATCCAATATAATTAGTTCTACAGGTTGTTCCTGAACGGAGACAAAGGAAAGCGTTGCTATGCTGCTTACAAGAGTTGGATGCATTGAAAAAAAATGCGGGTCATTATGACGTAGGGCAACAATTCGGCTATAATTACCTAACTCCCCTGCTCTTTTCCATTGTAATCGATAATAATATAAGCCCTTCTGAACAGATTTGTCTATAAAAGTATACTGCTGACCAAACCCATTGCCATTGATGCTTCCAATGGTTTGAAAGCGCAAGTCTTCTCCAGCCCTTTCAATGTCAAATTGCAATTGGTCAGTTCCTTCACCCATTTCCCAGGTAAGTAATCCATTACCATTATCATTTACAGCATTAAATGAAATCAGGTGAACAGGCAGGGGATTATCCTCAAATGGCAGACTGCTTCCCAGCGTAAAATGACTGAAAGAGTTAACCGGTCCGGCTGTGATAGTGCCTGCCAGATTCACCGGACAATCTGCCGGACTTGAAAATGAAATACTGTTCTGCCCTTTGTTGAGCCAGTGAGTATCTGCAGGATCATAAGCTGCAATAAAAAGGTCGGCGGAAGTTTTGCAAAAGCTTTCACATGTAACGGTCAACGACAATGACTTTGAAACTGAACTTCCAGTATTGCTGCTTATATCCCAATACTCAACAAAGCTGATATGATTTATATTTTCTGCGGGCGGATAATTGATACCGAAACTGGACTGGGGGTTATTCCGGATATACTCCACCGTAAATTGATCAGTAATGCTGGCTCCTGAACCAGCAATTAGTTTCACCGGCGCATATATCTGTCCTTTCCCAACTGGAAAAGTAAAATCCTCATCTCCTTCTTTCTTTAATGGGCCTTCAATGAAACTGCTGACAGATGCTCCTGAGCAAATTGAATTATCAATTAATGTTAGCAGATTGGTATTGCTGGTTATGATCTTGCCGTTAATCAAATTAAGGTTGTAAGGAAGTTTCAATGGCGAATCCATTGTTACTCCCGCTGCATTATTTATTCGCAGGGTAATATTGCCAGTAATGGCACCAGTTCCATTGATATGCTGATTGGTTGATCCATTTAATTCAATTACTGGCAATCCAGCGCCTGTTTTTGAAATAGTTCCCTGCAATGATATATCGCCCCCAATTTTAACAAGGTTGTTATTGATCCCGTTCTGGCAATTGAAGACGCCGCCCATAGCCAGTATCATATTTTTCTGCACTATAAAATCTGCGCTCATGCCACTATTCAATGTAACCTGGCTATTAATTTTCAGATCACCTCTTATTCTTACCTGGGTACTTCCGTTGCCGGTATAACTAACATTGCTGCCACGGGTAGAAGAAGACAGGATTATTGAACCATAGGTTCGCCCCGTGAGTGAAATAGTATAACCGGCAACAGGCACATCATATTCAAATATGCCGGTTTCTGTTCCCGCTGCAGCAGATAATTGATTAACAATCGATGCATTTGCCCTAACTGTAAAATGAATATATCGTCCGCCGCCATTAATGCGGAAAGTATTGATGATATTTATTCCGGAACCAGTTGAAGCACCCGATGCATTCTTTAATACAGCACCTGCATTTAATGTTAGTGCATCCCCAGGACCGGAGACCAATAACCCGGGATCTGCCGTGTTAGCTGCAGGTAACACTAGTGTAATTGTAAATGATCCATTGGGATTGATAATTAAAGAACGAAGAGTAACGGTGCCATTCCCTCCTGGGAGGCTTACACTGTAATTACCTGTCAAAATTGAATTGTCCAGGATAACATCATCAACTGAGGTAGGCAAAACATTTCCTGACCAGTTAACAGCATTGTTCCACAAACCATCAGCCCCTTCCCCATCCCATGATATAACAGCGGCATTTGACGCAAGAAAGGGCATGGCAAGCCCTATCAGCAAAAACTTTTTCATACTAATTAATTTGAAAGATGAAGGAAGGTCAGGAGGCGCAAATTAAAATGCCTGGATCAACCAGGCATGAGGAAAAAACAATGTTTTATGGGAAAAAACTATTTCTTGCGGAAGAATATGCGCACAGGTACACCGGTAAAATCAAATTTTTCTCTTAACTGATTTTCCAGGTAATTCTTGTAAGGCATTTTAATATCATCAGGGAAATTGGTGAAAAAGGCAAAGGATGGAACAGCAGTGGGAAGTTGTGTCACATATTTGATCTTGATTGAATGTCCTCTTACAACAGGCGCATGGTATTTCTCAACAGCTTTCAGCATGGTATCATTCAATGCCGATGTAGGCACTTTACGTTGCCGGTTATCATAGACCTGAAGGGCCGTTTCAATAGCCTTGAATATGCGTGTCTTTTCTTTGGCAGAAATAAATAGAATGGGAACATCTGTGAATGGAGCCAATCTTTCTTTTAAAGTCTTTTCGTATTCCTTTGGAGTATTGGTTTTTTTATCTGTGATCAGATCCCATTTATTGACCAGTACCACAACTCCCTTTCCTTTGCGGGCGGCCAGGCTGAAGATATTAAGGTCCTGGGCTGTAATTCCTTTTTCAGCATCCAATAATAAAAGGCATACATCCGCTTCATCCAACGCCTTTATCGCACGAATCACAGAATAAAACTCCAGGTCTTCATGCACTTTGGTCTTGCGACGAATACCTGCAGTATCAATCAGCACAAATTCTTTCTGGAAAAGTTTATAATGCGTATGGATGGTATCCCTGGTGGTACCTGCAATATCACTAACGATGGTCCTTTCCTCCCCTATCAATGAATTCAATAAGGAAGACTTGCCTACATTTGGCTGACCAATGATGGCAAACTTGGGCAATCCCTCTATTTCTTTTGTTTCTTCTGAAGAATCTTCAGTGATCAATGCAGCAATATCATCCAGCAGTTCTCCTGAACCACTTCCACTGGCAGCCGCAATAAAGAATACTCTTTCGAATCCCAGGCTATAAAATTCAGAAGCCTCCAGCAGTCGCTCATTATTATCAACCTTATTCACCGTAAGAAAAACGGGTTTGGTACTTCTCCGTAAAACATCAGCCATTGCATCATCCAGGCTGGTCATGCCTGTATGAGCGTCTACCATAAATATGATGGCATTGGCTTCTTCTAGGGCTACCAATACCTGCTTGGCGATCTCTTTCTCAAAAACATCTACACTGCCTGCCACAAAACCACCGGTATCGATTACGTTAAATGTCTTGCCATTCCAATCGGCCACTCCGTATTGGCGATCGCGGGTAACACCACTCACATCATCTACTATCGCTTTGCGCTGTTCCAGCAAACGATTAAAGAATGTGCTCTTCCCAACATTGGGTCTCCCTACTATGGCCACTGTAAAACTCATATCCAAATAATTATTAAGGCTAAGTTTTTAGTTACTATTCATTAATTATTAGTGCTACTATTTGGGAACTACTAACAACAAAAAACAATAGCTAATTACTCTAAAAATCAACCGTTCAATATCCGTACTCCTTCAGCTGCAAATCATTTTCACGCCATTTTGGTTTAACCTTTACAAACAGTTCCAGGAAAACCTTCCGTTGCAGGAATTGTTCTATGTCCTTTCTTGCTTCAGTTCCTATTTTTTTGATCATGCTCCCTTTTTCTCCAATTAGGATCACTTTCTGTGTTTCTCTGTGTACAATGATATCTGCAATGATCTTGATGAGCGTTTCCTTTTCTTTGAATTCCCTTACCAGCACAGCAGAATGATAGGGAATTTCATCTGAAGCCAGTTCATAGATCTTTTCCCGGACGAGTTCACTTACAAAAAATTTGGTAGGCAGGTCACTGATATCATCGGTCGGGAAAAAGGGTTCACCTTC
>CAMLGP010000088.1 GCA_946479535.1 uncultured Bacteroidota bacterium | reverse complement strand
TCTTTTGCTTTTTCGGTAAAGCCGGGTTCACCCGGTTTTCCATTATTAATATATAAAGCGTTGCTGCGGTTTTTACTATTGATATCACCTGATTTGCAAACATAGATGTCCAGCCAGCCATCACCGTTCACATCGGACATGGTAACACCTGTTGACCAAACATCGGAAGAGCCTACTCCTGCCTTCTCTGTTATATCCTCAAAACTGAAATTGCCTTTATTGAGGTAAAGCTTATTGGAATGCTGATTGGAACAAAAGAAAATATCGGGCAAGCTGTCATTATTAATATCACCAATGGCTACGCCTCCCCCATTAAAGAAATTCCGGAAAGTATAGGGATTAAATTCTTCAGTATAGGAGATGGTATTTGTGAAATCAATTCCGGTTTTAGAAGCCGGTAACCGGGCAAAAAGAGTGGCTGGTGTTGAAGTCTCCTCAGAACAGGAATACAAAAGCCCTACTAACGTGCAATAAAGCAGCAAGCGGGGGATTGTTTTTACTGGATATAACAGGCACCTGTTGGCACAACTCATATTAATCACTATTCCTCCTGAAATTATGAATAATTACGCATCGCAGATGTTAATGACAGGTATTCTTATTGAATTCTAATTTAAAATTCGTTAATGGATGTAAGTTAAAAAACAGGCGAAAGAATTCGCCTGTTTTGTTCAAAACTTACTATGCTAAAAAAAGATTAGTATCCAGGATTCTGTTTCAGGTTCTTGTTTGCGTTTATTACGCTTTCAGGAATCGGAAAGAGATTTACATGAGCATCCGCATCAGCAGGGTGGAAACGGAATGCGCTGTTGTATGTACCGAAGCGGATCTGATCCTGCCTCCTTGTGGTTTCAAAGAACATTTCACGTCCACGTTCAGCCAGGAAAGTAGCAGCCGTCATTGTTGCATACGGAGTTACACCGCCATGGATGGTTCTTATCTGGTTAACCAGCGCAAGTGCCGTAGGATCATTCCAGTTATTGGCTTTTCTGGCAAGCGCTTCAGCTTTGGTCAATATAATATCAGCATAACGGAATAATACAAGGTCATTGCTCAGCTGACCCGTCATACCTCTATAAAATTCCCATTTGCCAATTCGTGCACCGGATTGTCTCCATGCTGCGGGTTGCAATTCATTCATATAAGGAGTGAAGTTGATCTGTGCTCCATCAGGGTCAGTTGCATCAGCAGCACCGTCTAGCAAAGGAGTTACGCCATCAGCGTTGTATTGTTTACCTACAATGAAATTACTCAGACGTTTGTCCTGTGTACCAGTTGTGGTGGTACCGGTTGGATCTGTACCAACAACAGGTCCCTGTGGACCAGGGTTCTGAACAGGATCGATATAAGAATTATAGAACTCCTGAACGGTGGCCCAACCATTCCAGGGTTGTCCACCCATTTGATAGGTACTTTGGCTGGCCATGTGCAAGGTCATGTGTGGTAGCTGAAACCCTGTTGCCTGCACTTCATCATAAGCAAGCGCCCAGACAAACTCACTGGAACCTTTATTATCCTTTTTAAAATTATCCCTGTAGTTGGGCATCAACGCATACTTTGTTGAATTGATAATTTCATCACAGGCTGCTATACATTTATCCCAGGTAGCGGCACTAACGGGAGTTCCTGTATAAAATTCTGAATTCAAATACAGTTTGGCCAGTGCAAATTGAGCAGTATAATAATTTACCCTGCCATAAGTTGCGTTGTCATTGGGCCCTGTCTTTTGCAATTCCGGCAAGGCCGCAATCAATTCCTTTTCTACAAAATCATATACTTCTTTTTTTGTATTGTTTGCAGGCGGATCTGTTTTCGTAAAATCAGTGCTGATAGGCACATTTCCGAAAAGATCAAGCAGCCAATAATAGTAGATTGCTCTAAGCGCCTTCATTTCAAACACGAACTTTTTATAGGAAGGATTGGTTGCAACCGCTGGTTCCAGCGTATTTAGAACGCGATTGCAGGTATTTACACCTTTGAACAGAAAATTCCACGTATTAGTAGGACCGCCGTCTGCTGGTATAGTTGTATGGAGTTTCAAACGTACCCAGTGACCGCCATCACCCCAGTCTGGACCGCGGGTAGGTACCACAATTTCATCTGTTGGAACTTCTTCCAAACGCATAATACTACCGTCACTGCCAAAATTACCATAGAGATTAAGATAGGCGGCGGCCATAAGGGCTACTACTTCAGCGTCATTATATCCGAAGTTCAGACTGGTGGCAGAATCATAGATCAATTCTTCTTCATCCAGTTTAGTACATGAGACCATAAACAAAAGTCCCAGTAGTGAAAATTTAGCGTATGATAATATCTTCTTCATATCAAATTATTTAGGATTCGATTAGAATTTAACATTTACACCTAATGTAAATGACTTTGTTCTTACGTACGTATCTCTGGCATCCACGCCTGGGGCCAAAATATTGCCGCCATAAGAATAGCGTACTTCAGGATCCACACCAGTATATTTTGTAATTACAAACAGATTTTGTCCGGTAACATAGGCTCTTATACTTTTAAATGCACCACCATTTTTTAAGTTGAAATCATAGCCAAGTGTAGCATTATCCAATTTTACAAATGATGCATGTTCTACATACAGGCTGCTAAATGTTAAAGGAGACTTTAAGGCTGGATCATAGAATTTGGTCTTTACAACATTGTAACTGGCAATTACAGTGGGTTGAGATGTTTCAAAGAATGCTCTGTAAGTATTAACCAGGTCATGACCAAACTGTCCACGAAGGAAGAAACTGAGATCAAAGTTCTTATACCTGAATGTATTGGTTAAACCAAGTTCGAATTTGGGCAGACCGCGACCAATTTTTGTTTTATAGGCATCTGACAGAACCGCTTTGCCAGTACCATCATCAAAAAGATATTTACCTGTTGGATCAAGTCCTTTGTAAATGGCACCATAAATAATACCTATGTCCTGGCCTTCAACCGCCCTGGTAATCTGAGTTTGCTCCTGACCAGGTGATCCAAGATTACTGGCACCTACCACTGATCCTGCCAGGTCCTTGTTCAATTTGGCAAGTGTTACTTTATACGTAGCATAGTTGGCCGTTGCGTTCCAGTTAAATTCTTTTTGCTTGACGATATCATAACCCAGCAACAACTCGATTCCTCTATTCTTCATCTGTCCAATATTCATCCAGGTCTTATCTGTCTGATTTGGTGGAACTGGAACAGTAGCATTAAACAGGAGGTCATCAGTACTACGATTGTAATAATCAAGACTACCTGTAAGCCTGTTCTCCAGTAACGCAAAGTCTAGGCCCAGATCAAGTTCTTTCTTCCTTTCCCATTTAAGATCAGGGTTTGCATTAAGTACCGGGGCATACGCCGGAATATAAGTACCATTATAGAAGAAGTTTTGAGTAAGTGGCTGATAAAGCGTAAAGGAAAGGTAGGATTGTGGAGGTAACGCACCTGTTACTCCATAGCTTGCCCTGAATTTTAATGCATTTACTTTTGGTATTTCTACTATACGGCTGATATCCACACCTGTACTTACTGCAGGGAACATACCCCATTTATTATTCTCCCCAAACTGAGTGGAGCCTTCTCTTCTTAAACTTGCAGTCAGGAAAACCAGATCCTTATAATTAAGATTGACCCTTCCGAAAAAAGCGATGAGCCTGGAAGCGTTCTTATAGGAATTTGAAAACGCTTTACCATTCTTAAAATCACCAGCATTTTGAATATTATCTGCATTGACATCAGATAAGAAATCACCGGCCCGTACAAGAACTCCGTTTGCCGCAAATGACTGATAAGAATACCCCGCTACTGCATTCAAACCTAAATCGCTATTCATGAGCTTGGTATCATAAGAAAGAGTATTCTCATATAGCCTTGAATAAAATTCATCATCCTGCTGCTGTGCATAACCGTTCTTGGTGAAACCGCTACCACCGGCAATAAGACGGGTATCGAATGATGATTTGGGAAGATAAACCCAGCGATAATTGCTTGATGTTTCCTGGGTATAGCGGACCAGGAATCTCAGCCCCCGGATAATCTCATAGCTGGCTGTGGTATTTATATTGGTCCTCTTTAAAGTTCCGTTGTTTTTATTTTGCTCAAGAACTGCCAGAGGGTTGGCGTATTCCACAAAGTTTTGTTCTACATATCCACTACCTGTCAGATTATACAGCGGGTCAGTTGTATGTAAGGGCGCAGTTGGATTGAATATGGTGGCATACTGGAATGCACGATCAAACCCATATTTTGAATTTCGGCGGGTAGTTGTTACATCCACCGTAAAATTCATCTTATCCTTCAATGCTTTTTGCGTTAAGCCAAAGTGTGCATTAACCTGGTTGAAGCCTGTATTGATAGCAACCCCCTCAACATTTCTATAGTTCATAGACGCCACATAGGTTGTTCCTGATCCTGCACCTGATAGTGAAAGATTATGAACCTGTGAAAATGCGTTCCTGGTTATTTCCTTGTTCCAGTCTGTAACGGCACCCAGGTCTTTACCACCGGCAGCTTTAAATTCTGCTGCATTCATATGAGGCGTAAACATGGTGGGCGTTTCAGTTGTAACTGCTCCGTTGTACGCAACAAGAGGAGTTCTTCCGCCTTTTTTGGTTGTAATAATAATTACACCGGAAGATCCCCGTGTACCATAAATGGCTGCGGATGCAGCATCTTTCAATACATCAATGCTTTGTATATCATTGGGATCAACAGTGTTAATGTCAGCGCCGATCTGACCATCCACCACTATTAATGGCGATGTATTTGCGCCCAGGGTTGATAGACCACGCAGGCGTATGGTAAATCCGCCATTGGGATTACCACCCGGGCGGGATATTGACAATCCTGATACCTTACCCTGAAGCAATTGGGCTACATCACTGATATTACCCTTATTGAACTGGGCAGCATTTACAGTAGCTACCGCGCTGGTAACCTCTTTTCTTTTCAACGTACCATATCCTACAACAACCACTTCATTCAGTTGTCCTGATAACGCTGAAAGAGTAACATCAAACGATGTTTTGTTTCCTACTTCCAACTCCTGTGTAGGAAAGCCAACATAAGAAATAACCAGTATTGAACTGGCATGCGGTACGGAGATGGAGAATGAACCGTTAGCATCAGTAGTTGTACCATTAGAGGTATTTTTTACTACCACCGAAACACCTGATAAAGCCTGCCCATTATTGTCTTTGACCTTTCCTTGCACGCTAATCTGGGCTGATAGCGCGCTGGTTAAACACATTGCAAGGGCAAGTATGATAACATACCTAAACCTCCTGAATAAGTAGTGATGCATAAGCATAAGCTTTGGATTATTAATTAATGAGCGAAGTTTTTAATGAACTGGTTAAACGCATGCAGGGTACGCCCTGATTAAGTTAAATCCCGCTAGGTACGGAGCAACAGTAAGGAGAACCGGAATGGATTGGGAAGACTGCAAGGAAAAGAGAATATCCTTACAGTAAGTAAATACACATAGGGGTGTGATCCCCTGGATCTCATAACAAAAGCAGTCATATAGCAGCAATTTAACGTCCTGCCCAGGCCTAACGGAAGTGTCCGCTTCCTAAATAATCTGGGCTTTTTTATTTCAAATATTTAATTGTCGTGCGGACAATTAAACCTTAAGAACCTAATTACCACTGTGTCAAACCAATTTTTACTTAAAATAAGGTGTTTAGTTAAAGCTGACCTGAAACCGGCAGCCGGAAAGCGAGTAAATTGTCTGAAAATCACAGTGTTTAGCGTCATCCTTAAATCCTCAATAAATATAAAGGGAACTCCAAACCTTGAGGGGTATAAATCATCTACAATGCGGGTATAATATGTTTCCGTTACATAAAATCTAAGATTTCAACCGATTGCATAAAATCTTCGCCAGTCCAATTCTTTCCGACCAGCCTTTATCATACCGCAGCGTAAAATCACCTTAAAAAAAAGAGCCGCTCCAAAAAAAGAGCGGCGTGTTTTTTTGCTTTAGAATTGCTTAAGTTCAGAAAGCATACATAATTGCTGTATTGCGAAAAAGTCAGGACGAATGTACTACCGTTTCCTCCTATCAGGGGGTATCTAACGTCTACAAAAAGGGGTGGGAATGTTGTTTAAGGCTTTTTTTTCAATGATTTATCCTAATTTATCACTGCATCTCAGTCTTCTTCTGCTTGTCATTTCTATATGCAGTCGGAAGCATATTATATTCCTCCTTGAAGTATTTTACGAAGTACTTGGTATTATTAAATCCTACTTCAAAAGCTATCTGCGCTACCGTCATCTTAGACTTTTCCAAAAGTTGGGCAGCACTCTTTAAGCGAACTGACCGGATGAACTCGGAAGGAGTTATGCCCGTAATGGCAGTGATCTTTTTATACATGGCAGCCCGGCTCATCAATAATGCCTTGCTAAGGTCTTCTACTGAGAAATCCGGGTTGTCCAGATTTTTCTGCACAATTTCCATGGTTTGACGTAACAGTTTCTCATCCTCGGAATCTACCTTGATCTCTGATGGATTGATCTCGATCTGCTTCTGAAAACTTTTTTTCAGGTTTTCCTGCTGCACCAGCAGGTTATTGATCCGGGACACCAGTATCTGGAAATTGAAGGGCTTGGTGATATAGTCGTTAGCCCCAATTGTATACCCTTCCATCTGTATTTCTTCTGTAGACCGCGCCGTCAACAATATGATTGGAATATGGGAAGTCCGTACATCCTCTTTTAATTTCCGGCACAGTTCTATTCCGCTCATCTCCGGCATCATGATATCACTCACCACCAGGTCTGGATGCTGACCCAAGGCCTTTTGCCAACCCTCTTTCCCATTCTTTGCTTCAATGATCTCGTAAGCCTCACGAAGGTTATCTTTTAAGTAAAAACGAAAATCTTCATTGTCCTCCGCCAGCAGGATGGTGAATTTCTTTCCGTTTACCTTATGGCCCGTCTTCACCTTAAATTCGGAAGCACCATTCCCGTTTTCTGAAATCACATGTCCATCCCCATTTTCTATTTCCACCAGGTTCAGGTCAGCTTCCCCATTCGCAACAGGCGTTTGAACAACGGGTGCACTGATTATTGGTAGCTGCACTGTGAAACAGCTTCCCTTTCCAGGTTCGCTATCTACGGTGATGGTCCCCCCATGCAAACGCACAAATTCTTTTGTGATTGCCAACCCAATACCACTTCCCTGGTTCAACATATCCCCTGGCACCTCGTCCTGAAAGAACCGCTCAAATATCTTTTCCTTTTTCTCAGGAGAAATGCCTATTCCTGTATCCTTTACAGTTATAATTGCCATCTCACAATTATCCTGATCATTCCAGCGGGTATTGAATTCCATCTCTACTTTTCCACCTTCATGGGTAAACTTGAAGGCATTCGACAATAGATTAAATAATATCCTTTCCAGTTTCACCTTATCAAATGATGCCATCACTTTATCTACATGGCTATTGAAGGAGAAACTGATGTTCTTCTTTTCTGCTATATCAGAAAAAGAACATCCAATATCCTTTACCAGCCTTGCCATATCATCTGATGATTGGTTCAGATATATCTCATCCATCTCCAGTTTCCGGAAATCAAGCAGCTGGTTTACGAGATTAAGCAACCGCTTGGCGTTTCGCTGTATTAACTGGTAATGTGATTTCTGAGTAGCATCCTGCGCGGTCTTCAGCATTTTCTCAATGGGAGTCAGTATCAGCGCCAATGGAGTACGGAACTCATGGCTCACATTAGTAAAGAACCGGATCTTCATCAGATCAAGCTTATGCATGCGCTGCGCTTCTTTCCGCTCCTGCTCCATCTGAAAACGCATTCTTGTTCTTTGCACTACCAACCTTCGGCCGAGCCATAACAGTCCAATTGCAACGAGACCATATATTATATATGCCAGCGGAGTTCTCCAGATTGGAGGAAGAACCGTTATTTTCAGCGTAACCCCTTGCTCATTCCAGAGGCCATCCTCATTGGAAGCCCTGACCCTAAAAGTATATTCGCCCGGATCAAGGTTGGTATAGGTGGCCTTACGATTACTGGCATCGGTCAACAACCATTCCTTGTTAAAACCTTCCAGTTTATAAGCATATTTGCTTTTCTCCGTATTAGAAAAATTCAACGCTGCAAATTCAAGTGAAATCACATTATCCTTATAAGCCAGCGTGAGTTCCTTTGTTTCCGGGATGGCCTTTTCTAAAATTACTCTTTTACCACTCTTATCTCCCACCCTTATGCTCTTATTGAATATCTCAAAATCAGTTAGCACCACTGTAGGCAACGTTTTATTGGCGGGTGCATTATTGGGATAAAAAATATTAAACCCTTTTGCGCCCCCAAAAATCAACTCCCCTTTCGAAGTCTTGAGCGCCGCATTTTCATTGAATTCTTTTCCCTGCAGACCATCCACTTCATCATAGTTCTTGAATTGAAGAGACAGTTCTGCCGGATCCTTTCCTTTTAC
>CAMLGP010000087.1 GCA_946479535.1 uncultured Bacteroidota bacterium | reverse complement strand
CGGGACATGTGCGGGACATCCTATATTTTGCCATTGCTTTTCTATTGATTTGGGATGAAGGTGTCGTTAATACGCCGGCGGCCAAAAGCTGAAACATGCTCCCTCGAACGTGATGGTGTCTCAGATCGCCTTCCGCCACAGGACCTTGAGATCTATTCCAATACGACGCAGGTCCGCTTCGGCTCAGGGTATGACCAGGTTCTAATCAACCCCTAATCGGGATTGGATAGGATTCTTTTATGAAGGAGCTACTCGATAACTGTTCGATAACTGTTCGATAACCCCCGGAATGGGAGGTTTAATGTGAAAGGTTTAAGGCGTAGGGTTTGTTGACTGCTGACAAAAAGAGAAGCCTCATTACTGAGGCTCGTATCCTTTTCCATAGCGGTAACCGCCTTAACCTCTTCGTGCACTCAACTTGCCGACAGGACGTCCTTCTTTTGTTATGATGTTGCCGTAGGCATCAACTAACAACTGGGTGTTCGATTCGTCGTAGATCATATAGGGGAAGCGGCTACTGTTTAGTTGTGCCAGTTTGCCAATGACCGAAGCCTGGTTGTTGTTTACACGGACAAGGTTGTAGCGCGCGGTTAAATAATATTCCGAAGCCGGATCTGAATTGAAACTAACGTCACCGATGATGGAGCGGGTGTCCAAAACGCTTTCGTCAGCAGGTGCCGGATCGACTTGTGCAATCGCTGGTTGCGTGGGCTGGGGTTCAAACTTTCTTCCGATGATTTGTGCATCGGCTTTATTCCATCCATTTGCAATAGCGATCAACCGATCATATTGCCCGGGATGTGTGGAACTGGCGCGTTGGAAAGCGGCGGTTTTCATGGCCACCTGTGCTTCGTCGAGTGAAGCTCCCATCTTGCGCAGAACGAATCCTGAAAACTCATCGGCTTCCAATTCGGACTGCGGTTCACTTCCGATTTGTGCTAAAGTGTGTCCGTCTAAATGGTGTCCTATTTCGTGAGCAAGGACACTGACGGCGGCCCATTTCGTACCGGTAGATTCGATCAGTGAAGTGAAGAAGCTGGGGTTGTATAAAATATACCGTTTGCCTCCATAAATCACAGCAGCGGCGTTGTCGACGCGAGCGGCCATTACTTCGAAATTGGGCGTCAATCCAACCACATCAATAATCTGTTGTATGATGTCCTTAGCGTTGTCGGCGGGTGTTGTTTCATTAGCAGTGGCCGATCCCGAATAGCCCGGTTCCTGTGCGAAAAGAGAAGCCGAAAGCAATAAGGAGAAGAGTGTAATAAAGATCTTGTTTTTCATAGTTTGTTTCTTCCTTTCTACTTGTAATTTACTCAATAGTCTCTCCAAAAAGTGTGAAGGAAAGCTTTAGCAATTGCTAATTAACAACCAGGGAAGAAAGTTTGGAGTTTGGAGTTAGGGTCGCCTTAGTATGCAAAGGTTTACAGGTTTGGAAGAGTTGAATTAATCATCTAGGGGTGAGATTTCTCAGGCGCGGGAGAGGCGTTAAGAACGAGCAGATGTAGCGCCTTCGAAATGACAAAAGAAGAAAGTTTGTGGTTTGTAGTTTGTGGTTTGTGGTTAGGGTCGCCTTAGTACGAAGAGGTTTACAGGTTTTGAAGAATTGAATCGTTATCGTGGGGAATAAATGATTGTTTTCGACGAAGTTTTATGGAATTTGAATCCCTGATCGTCATAGGTAAAAACCAATTATTATGAAACCATTCCTTCCAATCAGCTGGCAAAAGCATTATGGCTGGAAGCAGACCGTATGGGTTTTCTTTTAGATGCCGTAACCCAACCCAAATTTGAAGTACAGCGTGCCACGGTTAAAAATGAAAGAGGACAGAATTATGATAACCGTCCTTATGGTTTGATTAGCGAGGTTTCTTCCAGGAACCTTTATCCTTACGGACATCCTTATTCCTGGTTAACCATTGGTTATATTGAAGAGCTGAACAAAGTGAGCGTAAATGATCTGAAGAATTTCTTTCTGCGCTGGTATGGGCCCAATAATGCAACCCTTACTGTAGGCGGTGATGTAAAAACCGCCGATGTGATAAAGATGGCCGAAAAATATTTCGGACCTATTCCCCGTGGACCTGAAGTAACTCCAGTTAAACTCGCTCCAGTTGTATTGGATAAGGACCGTTATGTAAGTTATACCGATAATTATGCAAGGGCTTCTCAATTGCGCCTGGTATATCCAACTGTTCCTGACTACAACAAGGATGAAGCTGCACTCGCCTGCCTGGCACAGGTATTAGGCGGTGGTGGCGGTTTTGGTGGAGGTGGTCGCGGAGGACGCGGTGGCGGTGGTGGGTTTGGCGGCAATCGCAATTCCGTTTTCTTCCAATCCATCATTAAAACTCAAAAAGCATTACAGGCCAGTGCCAGTAGCCAATTATCAGAATTGGCGGGTGAATTTTCTATCTCCATCACACCCTATCCTGGCAAATCACTTGCTGAAATGGAGCAACTTGTTAATGAAGCTTTTACCGATTTTGAAAAAAGAGGTGTAACCGATGATGATATCACCCGATTTAAAAATGAATTTGAAAGCAGGCTCATCAATGGTCTTGGCAGTGTTTCCGGTAAAGTAAGTCAGCTGGCCGCTTTCCAGACATTCACTGGCAATCCCAATATGATCAAAAAGTTATTGCGTGAATATGGCAGTGTCACCAAAGAAGATGTGATGAAGGCTTATGAAAAATATATCAAGGGTAAGCCACATGTTATAGTAAGCACATTGGCGAAAGGGCAGGAAACCATGATCGCCAAACAGGATAATTATACAATTGATGATTCTCATTACCAGGCCCCGGATTATGGTTACAATGGATTGAAATATGTAAAGGCAAAAGATAATTTTGATAGAAGCAAGATACCCGGCAATGGCCCCAACCCTGCAATAAAGGTTCCTGCATTCTGGAGAAAGGACCTTGCTAATGGCATTAAAATGATTGGTACTCAAAATACCGAGGTACCAGTGGTAACTATTTCAATCAGTATTCCAGGCGGCCATCTGCTTCAGGCCAATGATCTTTCCAAAACCGGGCTTGCCAATCTTTTTGCACGTATGATGAATGAGGATACCAAAAATTATACGGCAGAGCAATTCTCGTCTGAACTACAGACCATAGCCAGTTCAATTACTGTAAGCAGTGGAAAGGATGATATCACATTCAATGTGCAGACTCTCAAGAAAAACCTTCCTAAAACACTGGCATTGCTGGAAGAAAGAATGTTCAACCCTAAATTTACCGATGATGCCTTTCAACGCATAAAAAGGCAAACACTGGAAGGATTTAAACAAAGCAAGTCACAACCTGCTGTTATTGCCAGTGATGTGATTGCAAAGATCAATTTTGGTCCTGATAATATCCTTGGGATGAGCGAAAATGGAACAGAAGCCACTGTTTCCAATATCACGCTGGATAATATCAAGAGCTATTATAACAACTACATTAGTAATAAAGGAATGAAGGTGGTGGTGGTTGGAGATATTAAAGAAAGCGAGATCCTTCCTCAATTGGCTTTCCTGAATAAACTACCGAACAAGAAAATTGAATTACCCAAAGTTGCAGCAACACCAATGCCGGCTAATGAAGCAAAGATCTACCTGGTAGATATTCCTAAGGCAGCACAAACTGAATTCCGCGTAGGTTACAATACCGGGTTAAACTATGATGCAACTGGAGAATATTATAAGGCAGGATTAATGAACTATATTCTTGGAGGTGCTTTTAACAGTCGCCTTAACCTCAACCTTCGTGAAGACAAAGGATGGACTTATGGTGCACGCTCAGCTTTTGCAGGAGATGAGTACGATGGAGATTTTGAATTTAGTTCCGGTATAAAGGCTGATGCCACTGACAGCGCACTGATTGAAGTAGTAAAAGAATTAAAAATGTATGCAGCCTCAGGTATTACGGATGAAGAACTGGGATTCATGAAGAGCGCCATTGGTCAGCGGGATGCATTGCGCTATGAAACCGGCATCCAGAAAGCTGGATTCATCCGCACCATCCTGGATTATAACCTGCCCGCCAATTTCACCCAAACGCAGGCTAAGATCCTGCGAGAAATGACCAAAAAAGAAATGGATGCACTTGCTAAAAAATACATCCATCCTGATAAGCTGAATATGCTGCTGGTTGGTGACAAAGCCAAAGTACTGGCAGGCCTGCAAAAGTTAGGATACCCGATTGTGGAACTGGATGTGGAAGGGCAACCCGTTGAGAAAAAAGCGTTCTAGGTAAAAGCTGTTAGCCTTTAGCTATTAGCCATTAGCCCATTGTACTATTGGCTAATGGCTTTTTCATTCGGGAGCAGAAAATATAGATTTCACAAGAGGATTTTCTTAGCGATTTTCCTGGTTGGCTTTAAGAATTAGGGGTCTTAAGGCTAAGAGCTAACGGCTAATGGCTAAGAGCTCTTTCTTTTTGATAAAAGGCAACGCTTTCCACATCAAATCCCTTACTTTGCCTACTGCTTTTTTTATAAATCACACAAATATGAAACTGAAATTAATGTTGTTGCCCGTTTGGGTGTTGGGTTGTATTACAATTGCCAATTCGCAGGCCAGGCTGGTAGAAATAGTTACCAAACAGGGGGATGAACTGGTAATTCCTTATGAAAAATATGTGTTACCAAATGGTCTTACTCTGGTTATCCATGAAGATCATAGCGATCCTGTTGTTCACACTGATGTTACTTATCACGTAGGTTCTGCAAGAGAAGAGATCGGCAAATCAGGATTTGCTCACTTCTTTGAGCACATGATGTTCCAGGGCAGTGACCATGTTGCCGATGAACAGCATTTCAAAATAGTTACCGAGTCTGGTGGCCAGCTGAACGGAAGCACTTCCCGCGACCGTACCAACTATTATGAAACCGTTCCTTCCAATCAACTGGAAAAAACAATCTGGTTGGAAGCAGACCGTATGGGTTTCCTGCTGGATGCTGTTACCCAGCCCAAATTTGAGATACAGAGAGAAACAGTAAAGAATGAAAGAGGACAGCGGGTTGACAATGTACCTTATGTACCGGGAATTGAACTGATGTCAAAAAGCATGTATCCTTATGGACATCCCTATTCCTGGCTCACCATCGGATATATTGAAGACCTCAACAGGGTTAATGTAAATGACCTGAAGAACTTCTTCCTTCGCTGGTATGGACCCAACAATGCTACACTCACCATTGGTGGAGATGTAGATCCAAAACAGGTAGTGAAGATGGTAGAGAAATACTTTGGCCCCATCCCTTCTGGTCCCAAAGTAGAAGATATGCCCAAGATGGTTCCTCACCTGGATTCTCATCGCTTTGTTTCCTATACAGATAATTATGCGAGAGTGCCGATGATGAGAAAGGTATTCCCCGGTGTTCCCAATTTCGATAAGGACATGGCGCCTTTGGACTGCCTGGCCCAGATATTAGGACAGGGTAATAATTCTGTTTTCTACCAGGAGCTGGTGAAGAAACAACTGGCATTAAATGCAACTGCCAATAATAGTAATTCTGAACTGAGTGGTGAATTCACGATCCAGGTAGTTCCTTATCCCGGTAAATCACTCGGCAGCATGTTCTATCTGATTGATCAGGCATTGGCTGCATTTGAAAAAAGAGGAGTTACCGATGCAGATATCGCCCAGTTTAAAGGACAGATTGAAGCACAGAATATCAATGCACTCCAGAGCGTGGCAGGCAAGGTTTCACAATTGGCTTTTTACCAGACATTCGGTGGCAATCCTAACCTGATCGGAAGAGAGTTGGAAAGATATCGCAATGTTACAAAGGAGGATGTAATGAGGGTTTACAATCAATACATCAAAATGAAACATTGCGTGGTTGTAAGCATTCTGACCAAGGGCCAGGAAGCACTTACAACAGGTAAGGATAATTATAATATCGATAAGAGCAAATATGTTGCTCCCCAATATGGATACGATGGATTGGTCTATACCAAGCCAAAGGATAATTTCGACAGAAGTGTAATTCCATCAGCGGGGCCTAACCCCGTGGTTAAAGTGCCTGCATTCTGGAAGAAGGACCTCGATGGTGGCATGAAGATCATCGGCAGTGAAAATTCCGAATTACCTACTGTTACACTCTCTGTAAAAGTCCCCGGCGGTCATCTGCTGCAGGCCAATGATCTTTCAAAGGCTGGTCTGGCTTCCTTTTTTGCTACAATGATGGAACAGGATACCAGGGTGCGCAGTGCGGAAGATTTCAATAAAGAACTGGATAAACTGGGTAGCACTATTAATGTTGTAAGTGGCGTGGATGGGATTTCATTCCAGGTATTCTCTCTAAAGAAGAATTTGGATGCAACACTTGCATTGCTGGAAGAAAGAATGCTGAGCCCCAAATTCAATGATGATGATTTTGCCCGTCTGAAACGTCAACGCATTGAAGGATTCAAGCAAATCAAATCACAGCCTGCTGCTGTTGCCACCAATGTGTTCAATACATTGAACTATGGCCCAAAGAATATTTTGGGAATAAGCCAGACCGGAACTGAAGAAACAGTTGGGAATTTCACTTTACAGGATGTACAGGGTTACTATGATAATTATATGACCTCAGATGGCGCTACTATTGTTGTGGTAGGAGATATCAAACAGGAGGATATCCTTCCAAAACTTTCCTTCCTAAGCAAACTTCCCAAAAAGAAGATACAGTTGCCAACCATCCCAAATGCCGCACCAGTAGATAAAACCAAGATCTTCCTGGTGGATGTAAAGAATGCTGCGCAATCTGAATTTCGTGTAGGTTATCTGACCAACCTTAAATATGATGCAACTGGCGATTATTACAAGGCCTCCTTATCAAATTTTGCATTAGGTGGCGGTTTTAATGGCCGGTTAAATCTCAACCTGCGTGAAGACAAAGGCTGGACTTATGGAGCTTCCAGCGGATTTACCGGTGATAAATACACCGGACGTTTCCTGTTCAGTTCTGCAATAAAGGCTAATGCAACAGATAGCGCATTGTCTGAAGTGATCAGGGAAATCAAAGGTTACACAAGCAGTGGTATCAAAGATGATGAACTGGTATTTATGAAGAGTGCATTGGGTCAGTTGGATGCATTGCGTTATGAAACAGGTTTTCAGAAAGCAGCTTTCATTGGAAGAATACTGGAATATGATCTGCCTGGTAATTTTGTGGATACTCAAAATGAAATTCTGAAGAATATGACCAAGCCTGAAATTGATGCTATTGCAAAGAAATGGATCAATGCGGATAAGATGAATATACTTATTGTAGGAGATAAAGCGAGGATATTACCCGGCCTTGAGAAATTGGGTTATGAAATTGTAGAGCTGGATGTGGATGGGAAACCAGTTGAGAAAAAGGCTTTCTAACCGATAATTATTAACTCATAGCCGCTGGTTACTCTTCTATGAAGCCAGCGGCTTTTTTATGCCATTGCTGGTGTGTCCCACTGCGATGGTTCGTGTCCCACTGCCATGGTTCGTGTCTCCGACTGCCATGGTTCGTGTCCCACGAATCATCCGTGTCTCCAACAGCCATGGTTCGTGTCCCACTGCCATGGTTCGTCTCACGAATCATCCGTATCTCCAACAGCCATGGTTCGTGTCTCACGAATCATCCGTATCTCCAACAGCCATGGTTCGTGTCTCACGAACCATCTATTTCGATTGTGAAACACGAACCATGACACAGCTTCATAGCGCAGATCTCCCCTCCTTTTTTTGTCCCTTTTATCATATTATCTATTATCTTTCACGATAAATCACATCACATGCCGGAACCAACCAATGACTTTAAGCCGTTTGTTTCGCCTGAAACGAATATGGCTGAATTTACTGTTAAGTCTGTGCTTACGGGTGCTGCTTTCGGGATCATATTTGGTGCAGCCACTGTATATCTTGCCCTTAAAGCCGGACTCACTGTTTCAGCATCTATTCCAATAGCAGTGATTGCTATTACGCTGGGCAAGAAATTCCTGGGCACTACCATACTTGAAAATAATATTATACAAACGACAGGATCTGCTGGAGAAAGTGTAGCAGCAGGTGTAGTATTCACCCTTCCGGGTTTTTTGTTCCTAAGTGAAGAAAGTAGTGGTAATTATTTCAATTATTTTACAATATTGATTCTTTCAATAATCGGCGGTATCATCGGAACATTAATGATGATACCATTGCGACGGTCATTGATAGTAAAAGAGCATGCGACGCTCCCATATCCGGAAGGAACCGCTTGTGCATCGGTACTGAAGGCCGGAGAACGAGGTGGCGATTTCGCCAAAACTGCGTTTCTCGGGTTGGGATTTGCCTTTGGTTATGCAATCCTGCAGAGAATATTCCACGTGATAAAAGAAGTACCGGAATTTGCAACGAAACAGGCAAACCGCTACTTCCCATCAGCAAAGGCCAGTGGTGAGATAACTCCAGAATATTTGGGAGTTGGTTATATCATTGGTCCTAAAATTGGCGGCATACTTGTG
>CAMLGP010000086.1 GCA_946479535.1 uncultured Bacteroidota bacterium | reverse complement strand
CTGGAATCAGCTTCCGGATCTGGTTACACAGGTCCATTAAACAGTATCAAAGGTTTTCAAAATTTGAAGACAGTAGGCGCTATGTTCAACATCGGTTGAAAGAATTTAACAGATATCAGTGGATTTAAAAACCTGGAGAGTATTGGGCAGGACTTTCGTATAGTAAATACCAACCTTACCAGCATAAATGGATTGGGCAAACTGAATTCATCCGGACTTGTAGAAACCCGGTTGATCTATATTACCGATAACAACAGGCTTACTTCTCTGGCAGGTTTTACTTCTCTCGCCAATGTATCAGGCATTTTTATTGCCCGTAACCCTGAATTGCTCAACCTCGATGGCCTTGAAAAAATTACTTCTATGAAGATCAGCATTTTGCTTGGTCAAAATCCCAAATTGGCTAACCTGAATGGGTTGACCAATGTTGGGGGACCTATCGGCAACATTACCATTAATGAAAATACCGTGCTGAAGAATCTTTGCGGTATCTCCAAAGTGGTAAAAGCAGGCGAAATTTCCGGCTCCTATATGGTAACTAATAATGGGTACAATCCTACCCAGCAACAAATTATCGCCGGTCAATGCAGTCAATAACCTTGGAATCAGATTATGTTTGAAGTATATTACTGATTATATGAAGCGTGGTGCTGCAATACTGGTAATACAATTATTATTCGTCACCGCTGCTTTATCTCAAACCAGTTCGATAGACAGCTTATTGCAAGCTGTCTATCGCGCTGGTAACGATAAAAGCCGGCTGGAGGCCATGCTTGCTCTCTGTGAAGAATATCAAAGTGTGAACCGCGATACATTAGATTATTATTCTTATGCCGCCCGGGATCTGGCAAAAAAGGCAGGTGACAAAAAATCAAGATCACTGGCAGAAATTGCGGTTGCCAATGATTATTTCAGATGGGGATGGGTTGATAGCGCAGTAGCTTCCATCGAACCGATTGTCAAAAAAAATGATATTACAATTCCTGAAGAAAGAGCCATTTATTTTAAAGCAGCAAGACAGGAAGCCCTTTATCACGGAAGCCGGGGCAAATACCCTGAAGCATTGAACCTGTTATACAAAATTGTGAACCAGGCGGAAAAATTTAGTGATACATTGGTTATAAGTTCCAATATGAATACCATTGGTTCAATAGCAATTGCCCGTGAAGCACCGTCAGAAGCAATGGAATGGTTCCGGCGTGCATTATCATTCCTTGATCAAGGCCCCCGGTTTAATACAGTTCGTGCATCCATCTATATCAACCTGGCCCAGGCATGGCTTTTAAATAACAGGGTGGACTCTGCAGTAGTTAATGGTGAACGGGGTCTGGCTATTTTACGGAAAGAGCAAAACCTCAATATCCTGGCGATGGCCTTGCAAAGACAATCGAATGTTTACTTAAAGGCCAATGATATTACAAAGGCAGAATCTGCATTGAAAGAAATGATTGATGTGAGGCAAAAAATGGGCGATGAAGGTGTATGGTCCGATGACCATATTTCCCTCATAAATTTTTATATCTCTACCAACCAGATTGACAAAGCCATTGAATTTTGCAATAACAAACTGCAGCGGGGAAGTCTTGTTGGTACTGTTTCAACACCAACAAAGACCTTTACTAATAACCTGAGTCTCCGCATTGGATATTATGATCTGCTGGCAAAATGTTATAAGCTCAAAGGAAATACAAAAGACTATGAGCAAACACTGGAACAGATCATTCTTGCCAAAGATTCATTAGCAGATGCTGAGGCTGACCTGGCAATTGCCGAGATGCAAACGAAATATGAAGTTCAAAAAAAGGAGAATACGATCATTCAGCAGCAGTTGACGATAGCACAAAAAAATAACTTCCTTCTGGCTGGGATAAGCGCCGGCGCTCTTGTAATTGTCATTTCATGGATGTTTTTCAGGGATTACCGGAAAAAACAGAAACTCAAAATGACAGGAATAATTGAGCGTGAAAAACAGCTGGCCACAAAAGCAGTAGCGGATGCAGAAGAAAATGAACGTAAACGGATAGCAGCTGATCTTCATGATAATCTTGGCGCCTATGCGGCCTCTATTGCCTCCAACCTGGATTTTATACAATCCAACGGGATCAGCGAGGAAAACAAAACTGCCCTGGGTGAACTGAATAACAACTCCCAGGCAATGGTTTCACAGCTAAGTGATACCATCTGGGCATTAAATAAAGAGGTACTTACGTTCACTGCCATCAGTGACAGGATCAAGGTATTTTTGAACCGTATCCGCAAAAGCCACCATGGAATTCAGATGGAAGTAATTGAGCATATTGTAAACGATATATCAATACCACCTACCCAGGCCTTCCATCTTTTCCAGGTAATACAGGAAGCCATTACCAATGCAGTAAAACACAGCGCTGCCAGTGAGATCATAGTAGAAATACAGGGGGATACCAGTTGGAAAATAAGTATCACAGATAATGGCAGAGGTATAAGCGCTCATCTCAATTCATCAAAGGGAGAAGGGAACGGCCTGAAAAATATGCGGGCACGCGCTAATGAAGCAGGATGGGAAATAAACTGGGCTACCGTTCATCCGTCCGGTACAAAAGTTATCATTCAACCTATGGACAATAAAATTTAACCCAATGCAATTCAAAATAGCGCTGACAGAAGACAATGCAGTAAACCGTAATACCTTTTTAAAAAAATTGCAGATATCCGGTCAGATGGATCTGGTATTTATGGCTCATAATGGAAATGAATGCCTGGAAGAGCTGAAAGGTCTATCTCATAAAGGTTTACCTGATGTCATCTTCATGGACCTCGAAATGCCCGAACTGGATGGTATCGAAACCATCCGTATTGCAAAAACACTTTACCCACACATTCAATTTATAGTGTTGACTGTTTTTGATGATGATGCTAAAATATTCGATGCCATCCGTGCAGGGGCATCTGGTTATATACTAAAACATGAGCCTGCGGCGGTTTTGGAAGCAGCAGTGGTAGAAGTGCTGCAAACAGGTGGTGCGCCTATGAGTCCTGCTATTGCGCGAAAAACCCTTCAATTATTAAGCAGGGCAAAAGAAACCGCGCAGGAACTAACCCCCACATCAGATATCCCGGTAAATCTCACCGAAAGAGAACAACAAATCCTTCACCAGATGGTAAGCGGATGGGATGCAAAGCGGATTGCTGTAGAACTGCAGGTAAGTGTGCTCACCATCCGAAAACATATTGCTAATATCTACGATAAATTACATGTTAACTCAAGAGCACAGGTCATATCACTCGCACATAAGAATAAATGGCTTAAAAGTTAAAAGCGAGGCCCAAAAATCGCTATTGCATGGCTCCACCATCGCTCTCATTTTACGAAGAAGAAATTAAACCTTTTTCTGTGGATGCGGCGTAACCTTACTGGAATCAGACAAGCATATTCTGGCTTCTGTCATTGGTCATTATCCCAACAGAAAAAGACAAGCAGTCCGCCACAACCTTGCTTGTCTTTTGAATTTATTTTATGGATTTGACTGAATCAGAATTATCAGATATCACGTTGGTATAAAAGGCGGAATCCATATTTACTGCCTTCGTCATCGCTTGTATACTGTCTTTCTTCGGTATACAGGCTGGCATATTTACCATTTACATCTGGCAGAACCTGCACTTCAATATCAGGAATGATGGTATTGGCAGAAGGTGCTGGAACAGGTGTTGGAGGAAGGGTAAGGTAATATATATCTAACTCCGAAAGCGTGATCAGGTCAAGAATGATCCTGTCTGGCGGCGCCCAGGCGGCCCATATCAATCCAACAATCAAGGTCACAATCAAGGCAACAGCAACAATCACCAACGCAACCCACCAGAGTGATTTTGCCAGGAAGGCGAGTATGGCTCCAACAATTGCGCCGATAGCACCAGCAGCCGATGTCAATCCAATCCACACAATATTCCAGAACCTGGTAAAGGCGGCATCATAAGACAATATTGCTTCATTCAATGCATCTTCTGAATCAACTTCCCATCCAATAATTCCAATCCCCATTATACCATTGATCGGTTGTGGCGCGCCCGGCTGGCCTACCAGATCCCAATGAAATGATTCCGTATCACCACCGTCTACACTTCCCCAGCTTAAACCGGTAACCGGTAGTATCTGAGGTGCCTGAAGATTTGTATCAAATACTGCGGGATAAGCGCGAACATAAATTTCATCCTTTCCCCATTCGCCATCTGTAGGATCATAACAATGCGCCATATCTGACCATACCCTGTAAGCAGCATTTTCTTTAGGCAGCACTTTCAGATATGCTATGTTGGAATAAAATTCTGTTGCCTGACTTCCATCGGGGTTAGTATAAGAAATATCATTGGGTACTTTAACAACCACCTGATAGAAACCCGGTGGAAAATCAATAAGTCCTTCTTTCGGTTCCAATTCCGGGATATCAAACATTAGCATGTCCCTCACTCTGTGATCACTAATGACTATGCCCTTATCGTCTAATATCGGCGTATTCCTGTCACCGATAACATATCCATCAAATTCATAGGAAGTGCCATCGTCGATCTTTGTTAGGATTACCTGGCTATTTCTGCTGAAAAAATTAAATCCAACAAGCGTCACGGAGTTACCCACTCTCACTTCGCGAACGCGCAGACACGAATACTTACCAAATGCGTTCTGGCTATTGTAATCCACATGCCCCGCTACATCACAGGTGGGTTCCACAGCTTTTTGGCAACTGGCCACAGTCTGACCGGTTTCTTCATTTATTTGCCATTGACAATTCTGCTGATATTCTTCTGGTTTATAAAAAGGTACTGTGGCGTGATGCGTAGCGGTTCGTAACGGATAAGGTTCATTCACCTGTAGATTTACTTCGTTTATCCAGGGAAACGGAGCAAGAGGATTCAAATCGCCGGTCGGTTGACCATACCAGGGGCGGGGCAGGCCCGGCAACAAAATATGATCTATGCCTTTAATGCCCATAAATGATAAGCCCTGGTCAAGCATCTCATAGTGCAATATATCGGGATCCACCGCCTCATGAATAGACCAGTCGAGGAATGCAGGCATAAATAATTTAGAACGATTTCTGCGATCGATCTCCTTAAAAGCTTTCAATCCTTTCTGTAATGCAACCAGGTCTTTTTCTGAAAGATTGTTCATTCCTTCGAATACAAATCTTTCAAACTCGTTGCCTGGTTTTTCCTTATTGAAATGACGGTCAAGTAAATGAAACAATTGCGGCGTAATGCTGTCCCTTCTGGGCATTGCCTTTGCTATGCTGTCGAATTTTTGATCGCGCGTTTTCTTCGGCTTATGCATTTTCGTTTTATCCAGTTTCCCATCGGAAAAAATGCTGGTTAAACCATCGCAGCACCCCGAATGCCGCCTGTGGCCAGCTTTCCAATTCTTTGATGGCACAAACTTTTCATTACGGTCGTATGCCTTATTTGTTTTCTGGGAAAGCTTTTTCAGAACTTTTCTTTTCATTTCTGCAACCAGCTCAGGAAACTGATCCCTGGTAAGTGTGGAGGGTTTTTCCTGCCATTCCTTATCAGTAACGGCCGGTTTGTTTACTGGAGGTGTTGATACCTTTTTCATGATGATAAAGTTTTAGTTTAAGCGATATGTTATTTTTAATTCAACCTGATTCGAATTGGCAGATGGTCCCAGGGCACAGGCCCGCAGCTCCAACGGAAAGGATGGGTTTTGCGAGCCAAATAGCGCGCTATAGTCGGGACCAGATAAATTACCGAATGCCTGCAAACGAATGGTGGCGTTGGGATCACTGCAATTGAAGGGAAGACCGTTTGTCTGTTTAAGTAGGTAGACATCTGCACCGCTGCCATTCAGGGCCACCAGTTTTCCGTTGGCAGGAAAACCTGGGAAATGCGCTGTGAAAATGCCGAGTTGATTATCTTTCTGCAGTATAATATTCTCCTGGATATCTTTGTTGCGTTGTGAGGAGGCAACAGGCACATAGAGCAGGGAAAATGCCCGAAGTTCACCTGCGTAATTATGTGCACTCACCTTCACTTCTGTGAGGCTATCCATAATGAATTTCATCGGTGTGTTGCCAACGCCACCGGCGTTATTTGTTCCGAGAATGGGGAGGAGACTGGGCACTTTTCCGTTCGAACCCGGGCTACTTTGTATCGTAGCCATAAAAATTCTTCTTGCTCCGCGAAAGATTTCAATCGTAAAATCCTTTACCCCATCGGATGCTTTTGCAGAACCACTAATGGTAATACCCATTCCATAATCTGCATTGATGGCTGTCGGTGAGGTCTGATTGTTCTTTTCAATATTGCCACCATCCGGAAAACCATTTATAGTAATAACAGGAAGTGAAGCAATATTGCTGTCGGTAACAGGTACTACCTGGTTGGAACATCCCATAATAAAGTAACAACACCAGAAGAGCATCGCTAAATAGCGGTAATGAAGTTTCATAAAAATTAGTTTGGGTTATAGAAATTTGTTCTATGGTAACAGCACAAATCTGACGGAATAAATGGCCAAAGTCAATGGTCAACTACCTGAAACCATTGCCTTAATTAACGGTTTTGGATACCGTTAAAAGACGGAAACATTTGTATATTTAACTGAAAGTCTAAAAGCCCCCCAAACAGTGAAACACAGGACAGAAAAGACTTTCAGCCTATGTTGATACCTCGTCCGTTCGCACTCTCTAATCCTTCCCTCCGGGTTTGCCTTTGTATTTAACTAGTTTTGAATATTGCCATTCTTCTTAATCATTAAACATTTAATTATGAAAAAGCTGCTATTACTTGGAAACCTTGGATGGATCCTGGTTCTTTCACTCTTCCTTACCAAATGCAATGACAAAAAGCCTGACACAGGCCCCTCGTTAACAAACTGCAATGATGTTAAAGGCGTCACAGGAATGGACGCAGCTTTTTTTCTAAAAGGATTGGCGCGTTACCGCGCATTTCAATTGAGTGCCAGCAATGACAAATTAAGGTCGCTTACAAATGAAAATTTTCAAGACTCACGCTCTTGCTGGTATTCTCTGGATACACTTAAGAAATTCATGTGCCTGATAGAAAGGTATGCACAAATGGATCAGGATTTCGATCCTTCAACAAGTGATCTGGGTATCCGGTTTTATTATGCTACTTATCCTGATACCGAACAACAGACGATGCTGTTGAAAACCGATCCTACTGCTCCTCCCAAAGTGATAAATGTGAGTGTGGGGCTTCATCATACACTGTTCATGGTTCCGACGCATCATGATAAGGAATCTAATTTGGATCTCGATGTGTTCCAGCCAATGACCGTAAGAGGAAGTGAGATTGTTGCTCCGGCTAATAAAATCAGCCCGGCCACATTATATCACCCAGACTGGCAAGTGATGATGAAATCTGTATCTACTCCATTATTAATTATGGGGCAGACGATAGGTTTTCCCAGTTCAAAAAACCAGGGAAGCGCATGTCCACCCAACTGTCCAACAGATGCAGCTACAACACTGAGCAGGGTAGACCTGTTATTTCCCGATGACCCATCTCTCATTCACTAATCAGAAGTTCATGAGCAAGGGAATTATCTGGTTTGAGATAGCGGCCTTTGTAATGTCGCTCTTTGCCTTGCCAGTGATCGGCAGGAGCAGGTATCTCCGTCTCTATCCGGTGCTCCTGTTTATCATTGTTGCTGCCGAAGGATATGTCAATTTTTTTCCGCAACGCAGCATTTTCAATTCGGATATCTACAATATCCAGGTTCCCTTACAGTACGTTTGTTACCTGCTTATTCTTTATTATGCCGCAGGCACAAAACAATACAGGTATTTTCTCCAGGCAGCCATTGTTTTGGTTGTACTCTTCAATGGAGTTAGCGTTGCGTTTTTTGTCCAAAGGAATAACTATAATGCCTGGGGCTATTGTTTCTGTTCGTTCCTGCTGATTATTGCGATCATCTGGAAATTCTATGAGATGCTGAAGAATCCACATGAATTCAATTTTCTCCGCAACCCATTTTTTTATATGCTCTTTGCCTACCTTTTGTTTAACCTGATCACACTTCCTTACTTTAGTATGGCAAACTGGCTATATCATATGAGACAGTACAGGCACCTCTCCTACTTACTGGCAAACGTAATGAGTGTGCTTAATTATGTCTTGTATGCAACCTATTCAATAGCGTTCATATGGATGATCCGAAAGAAGGCTACTTACTGATCGGCACAACCATGCTGCTTTTGTTGGTGTTCCTGGTCGCCATTCTTCTGCTTATGCTGATCTACCGGCGGCGTAAGCTGGAACACCTGAGAGAATTGGAAGCAATGAAAGAAAAATATCAGAAAGAAATGCTGGAGACTCAGATTGATATTCAAAAAAACACGATGCAACAGATCGGTCGGGAGATCCATGACAACGTCGGCCAGAAACTCACGCTGGCCGTCCTTTATGCGGGTCACCTGACGCTGAGCGAGAATAGTACAATGTCAACCG
>CAMLGP010000085.1 GCA_946479535.1 uncultured Bacteroidota bacterium | reverse complement strand
TTATGTTCAAGTATATCAATGGAGGCTTTGTAAATAATTACCAGGCAGAATTGAATGTAAAAATGCAATACCGGGATCTTGTATGGCTGGGAGGAAGCTATCGGCAATTTGATGGTTATGCTGCCATGCTGGGGGTAAATGTAGCCAATACCTTCAATGTGGGCTATTCTTATGATTTTACTAAAACGGATATAAATACTTATATCAGAGGTACACATGAACTGGTGCTGGGTTTCCTGATTGGCAACAGGTATGGAGATACATGCCCGCGGAATGTTTGGTAAACACATTATAACTCAGAAGCCTTTACTAAATTGTAAAGGCTTCTGGAATATAACTCAAAATCTAAAAACTCGGGGGAGTTACAGGTGAATCACTTCCTTCGGTTTCATCTTACGGATGCTATCAATAACTTTTTGCAATTCATCCTTCCTTACTTCCAGTGATTTTACGTTGATATCCGAATCAGGAATACCGGGCTGGTTTGTTTTGATAAGCTCTTGTTGAAGTTTGGAAACGTTTTCGATAGCAACGGTATAAACCTGCTGAAGACTATCCATCCTGATGGCAGCAATTGCATTGTCTAACTGGTAATTGATTGCTGGCCAGTCGATCTTGTCATAGGCGATCCTTAACCTATCACCCATTGTATTCCAGTCAATTTTATTTAACGCGGTTGTATACACTTCTTTCAGCTTGTCTTTTTCTATGCGGGTAAGCGCATCAGCAATGCTTTTTTCAACTTCTTTCCATTGCGTTTCTTTGATCACTTTCTTTGCTTCATCCATTGCTTCCTGAACCTGTTGTTCTTTCAGTGGGTCCAGTTTGGGAATGATGTTTTCAATATTGTAAACAAAGGCAAAAGGAGAGTTCAGATTTTCATTTTCCGCACTGGCAGGTTCCACTATTTCTTCACCAGCAGCTTCTTTTTCTTTTTGCCCGGTTTTTTCCAACTCCTGGGGAGAAAAAGAAGTTCCTGTTATGATGGAAGGATCTTTGCGTTCTGATGAAACAGGAGAAGCGTTAGCAGTCCTGTCATACTTATCAGCAAACAGATCGTATGGGGACGTGATGTAAGAATAAGTATCCTTTTGAGCCAGTTTCTTTGTTGACTGACTACTAAATATAATGAAGGCATTCAGCCCGATAAAACAAAGCAATGCAGCCAGTATGCCGGCAAGTTTGTTGAATGAGAAGGCCTGTTTACTGCGGATACCCAATATCCATTCAATGCGTTTGCGGAATTCACTCTTCTTTCCATCACTTGCACCAACTGTGAGCGAATGGTGGGGAACGTGGGCTGCTTTTTCCAATACCAGCAAGGCAGACGCATAGCCATGAGGGTCATATTGGAATTGCATAACGGTCTCATCACAGCTTTTTTCCCTTTCCCTTTCAAATATTCTGACAAAGGCTTTAACGAAAGGGTTAAAATAAAGAAGGGTCTGGATCAGTTTGGTTAGCAGGTTAATGAAATAATCAAATCGTTTGATATGAGAAAGTTCATGAAGTAATACAGCTTCAATCTGTTGGGTGCTGAGATGATTTACAGCAGCTATCGGAAGAAGGATCACTGGTTTCAGGTATCCTATGGTAACAGGTGAGGTCACCAGTTCCGACATCCATACATAAACAGGTTTGCGAATATCCATCCGCACTGCGATCTTTTGTACAAACATCCTCCATTGCACATCCGCTCTTGAAAGCCCGAAGCGGCGGATCACCTGCACGTAACGGTAGTTGCGAATAAAATTTAAAACGGGAAAGATCAGTAGAACAAGATAAAGGACTGAAGCAAGGGGCAGGGTAGTGCTTAACCATCCTTCCAGCCCGGTTTCAGTGTTAATGGTCATAACACCTGAATAACTTTCCTCACTGGCTGTTAAGCCTAATGCAAGTGTATAAATAAACCAGGCAAACCCGGCGAAGAGCATAAGTACAGCCAGAGAGCTTTTATTTGCCGATTGCCTGATCCTGAAAACAGAAATGATAAACTGGTAAGCCACCCACAAAATCGCCATTTGCCACATGCTGTTAAATACAGCCCAACCAAGTGCCTGTAGTAAGTTCGATTGACCGATGGCAGTCATACTATTTATTTTTGTTTGAGGTCATTAAGTAAAGCCTGTATCTTCTCTAATTCCTCGGGGCTTGCCTTATGCTCGCCCAATGCCTGTATCACTAACTGGGTAGGTGAACCTCCAAAAAGGCTATCGATCATCTTACCCAACAGGTGTTTTTGTGTTCTCTCCTTGTTTACGTTAGCCTGATATACGTGAGTCCTCATGGAATCATCCCTCTTCACCAGGCCTTTTTCATGCATGATCTGCATCAGCTTAAGAGTTGTAGTGTAGCCAACGTCCTTGGTAGAAGCCAGGTCCTCATGAACCTCACGGACTGTGGCCAAACCCTTGGACCAAAGGATCTGCAATATCTCCAGTTCGCTTTCTGTCGGCTTTATTGCTTTAATTGTTGACATAAAGTGTGAATTTGGAACCGAATATACGACCTTTTTCGTATAAACTGCCGGCTTCAACCTTATTTAGTTTTTTTTAACAATGCTTAACCTTTGTGACGGAAGAGGTTAGCAGAAGGTTACAGTCACAGGCAATTTGTTTTGCAGGTAGTCTGGTTCAGAAAAAATCCTTGGGTGAGGCATCCGGCCCTTACCAGAAGGGGATGTGTAAATGCGACATTAAGACCTGTTGATTACTAAACTATTATGCGCGAAATGGCCAATTTCAAGCACAGTTATGCCGGAATCTGACACACTTACTAAATCAACCCTCCCGACTAACCGGTTCGATGTAGTTTTATGAAAGATAGTAACCTATTTCTCATCCGGCATATTTGTTGCCGCTTGTGAAAAACACCATTTTTGCAACCACCAAAGATCCGTACGCTAAATACCGGGAGGTAAAACATGATTATTAATGGTAAGCATGAAAACCACTGGATTGATATAGATCCAGGTTTACACTCTGAGTTAATAGACAAGTTCGCTGAACCGTTTATAGATGCCTTTTTCAAAGCAATACGAACAAAGGGGGCTTCAGTATCGATAGAAAAGTTGCTGGCCTCTAATCCCGAAATAGACACGTCTGCCCCTGCTGCGATCAACCTCAAAAGACGCCTGATCTCCATTCATGAAAACGGAGGACGTTTTATGGGATATCGTCTTCTAAAAAAGAGGTTTCTTGATGATGATATCGGCGTTTACAGCTACCTCGTGAAATACGAAAGAAATTTCTTTCGCTTCGCATTTACCTTCTATAATAATGGCAGTTCAATCAGGCTCTTCAGGTTTCTCTTTGATGATAATATAGATTCTGAACTGGAACGGTCCATACGCTTCGAGACCGGGCAATAGCTGCAGGCATTCCAGTAAATAAGGATGTACATATATTTGGGGGATGCAAAAAAGGAAAGTAATACTCTTCCTGGTCCTTATAATCCTGCTTTTGACAGTTTACCTGTTCAGGTATCCTATCCTCCTCCAGTTTCAACTATCCCGCCTTCGTGGTCTTGAGTGCAAAGAGGGATCCTGTCTTTCCCACACCTGGGTTCACCGGGTAAACACAATAAAGCGCCTTAAATACCTTGATAAGTTCCAGGGTTATGAATTAGATGTAATTTATACAGGCCCTAAAGGATTCGCAGTATTGCACCCTCCTGATGAAGTGGTTGGAGATACGTTACGGCTTGAAACTTATTTGGACGAGGCCGATATGACAACTCATCAATTCTGGCTGGATACCCGTTTTGTTGATACATCTAATATGCAGCAGGCAGTGGTTGCACTAGATAATCTGGCTAATCGCTATCCCAATTTTAAGAAATGCATACTGGAGGTATATTATCTGCCGGTAGCCCAGCTGCTGGCTGAAAAAGGCTATACTGTCAGTTTTAATGTTTCTCAGCGATGGCTGGATAATCTTCCGGGAGACCGCAACCTGCAGGATAGTGTAAAGAGAATTTTAAAGGATGTGAAATATGTATCACAGGATGCGGTTTACCTGCCTACCGTCAAAATACTTTTTCCGGAGAAAAGGATACTTACCTGGCACCTGGCGATAAAAGATTTTTTTAACCGCAAGGAACTTAAGTATCTGCTGTCTGATCCTCAGGTAGAAGTTGTTTTGGTAAATATTAAAACTCCGTAAAAGCAGCATGCAAAGAATAAAAACAGTTCTTAAGTTGATGATCCTGCTGCTTGCGGTTTATTTATTCCTCCGGATTATTTTCCAGTTCCAG
The DNA here is from genome assembly GCA_946479535.1 of uncultured Bacteroidota bacterium. Next base: position 4,231 of record CAMLGP010000085.1, on the reverse strand, counting down.
TATTATTCATCAATAGCTGCCGGAGAGGAATTGAGGATATTATATTGGGGGTTCCGATTGGATTTTGCCGCCATATTCTATATAAACATTCCTTTCTTTATTTTCTATTTTTTTATTGCACCCTTTATTTCCCTGAAATGGCAGCGATCCCTGGCCATTTTCATTTTTTCATTGATTAATTTACCTTTCATTGCACTTGATCTAATAGATATTATTTATTACGGTTATAATTTGAGGCGATCTACCATTGATCTCTTTTATGTGTTTGACGATTCCATCCATTCATTTGGCTCCTTGTTACGCCAGTTCTGGTTCATAGTGATCTCATTTATCCTGTTGTCAATTATATTAGTCCTTATAACTAAAAAGATTATTGACAGGAATAAAGAATCTTCCTTCCGGAAAAGAATAGGGGAGTTCCCTTTGCCTTTGGTATTTATTGCTCTTTGCTTTTTGATAGCAAGGGGATGGGGGCTAAGACCCATTGTGCCTGCAACGGCCTTATTGAAAGCAGATGCTGCAAAGCAGCCGCTGGTTAATAATTCTACGCTTAATTTTCTTTATTCCTGGTACAGGACTTCTACCAGGCTTGAAAGAAAAAATTATTTTCCAGCTTCAGTGCTGGATACCATTTATACTTTTCGACGGCAGTATCCGCAGCAGCAGGGAATGGATAAACGTAATGTTGTGATCTTTCTGCTGGAAAGTTTTAATGAAAGTTTTTTTACTCCGGGGACTGACAGGGCAAAAACGCCATTCTTTGATTCAATAATGCGGACGAGTACAGTTTGCCTCAGTGCTTATGCCAATGGTCATGAATCATCTAAAGGAACTATGGCGGTGCTCGGCTCCATTCCTTCATTCCCGGATGAGCCATTATTTATTTCCAATTACAGTGCAGTAAAAATGAAAGGTATTGGCTCGCTATTAAAGGAGGAAGGATACGATACCAATTTCTTCCTGGGTGCTGAATATGATCATTTCAATTTTGCCAAGCTATGCCGGATGGTGGGGATTGATCATTATTATTCAAAAGATACTTATGGGGAATCTGGGCACGATGATGGGAACTGGGGTATTTATGATGAATACTTTTTCAGCTATTTCGCTGAGGTAATCAATCAAAAGCAGGATCCTTTCTTCGCTGTATTATATAATATATCCAGTCATCCGCCTTTTGCCATTCCTGCCAGTGAAAAAGCAAGGTTTACCATTCCGGGGCAAACCGCGCAACAAAACAGTATTAGTTATGTGGATGACTGTTTCAGGACATTGTTTGATAAAATAAAAGTCCAGCCCTGGTTTTCCAATACAGTTTTTGTTTTTTGTTCTGATCATACCCTGCTGAAAAATGTATATGATAAATCCTACCAGTATAAAGGCTTTCATATACCGCTGTTTATTTATGATCCTGCTCACCCGCAACAAACAATTATTAATGCAACAGTACAGCAAATGGATGTGGTGCCTACTGTATTGGACAGGCTTCATTATTCCAAACCATTCATGAGCTTTGGCAGCAGTATCTATCGTCCGGAAACTGAAGCAAAACGTTTCTCTATCTACCGGGCAGGAGAACATTACCAGCTTACAGATTCAACTACGATAACAGGATATGACAGTCGCACGGACAAAATAATCTATCATTACCATTATAAAACAGATAGTCTTCTTACACGGAATCTTGTTGATTCAGGCGATTCTTCCATTCTTTCAAGGGGAAGACTGATCCGTGCAATTCTGCAGCGGTTTAATAATTCAATGCTTGACCAGAATATGATGGTTAAATAGTCAATATCAAAAATTACTTCTGCCAATCTGCTTCAACTATTTCGACTTCATTAATTTCCCTGGCATTAATTTTATTGATGTCCTCTAAACTCAAGTGAAGCCAATATTCTTTTCCATTTATAAATACACTAAAGACAAACTCCATTTCTGTACCATTGAACCCCGCCTTCATACATGTCTGTTTGAAACATGTCATCAGACTCTATATTGGCCCATTCTGAAGTACTTTTATTTTCAGAGACAATCTGCCTGCACACCTCATAAAACTCAGTATTTATTTTGTGTTCCATTTTAAGAGGGGATGATTTTTGCGGTTAGTAAACTTGCCAGAAGAAATGGCATTTGAAATATTAGTAAATTTTACTAATCATGAAGTTATTGAAATACACTAAAAAAGTAAGTCCCCCTGTAGAAACAGCGGGACTTAAGTAATGGTTCTGATTAGACTCTTAATTAATTATACGTAACCGATGTGTGCTCGGATTTCAAAATTGAAGATTTTTCTATCTTTTTTTCTATACGTTGATTATCAATATTTTTAATGGCTTTTGCCTCAGCAGTAGTGGCAGGTTTTGAATAGATCTGTGCTAACGTGGGGGCAATTACCAGGGACACAATAGACATCAGTTTGATGAGGATATTCATAGATGGTCCGGAGGTATCTTTAAAGGGATCACCTACTGTATCACCTGTCACAGAAGCCTTATGCGGCTCTGATCCTTTAAAATATTTTTGACCACCAATATCAACTCCTTTTTCAAAAGATTTCTTTGCATTGTCCCATGCACCACCAGCATTATTCTGGAACATACCCATTAATACACCACTTACCGTTGCACCAGCAAGGAAACCTCCCAAAGCTTCAGGGCCTAACAAAAAGCCCATGATCAAGGGAGATATAATTGCAATAGCACCAGGAAGCATCATTTTCTTAATGGAAGCTTCTGTTGAAATGGCAACGCATTTATCATATTCTGGTTTGCCTTTTCCTTCCATGATCCCGGGAATGGTCCTGAACTGGCGACGAACTTCTTCTACCATCGCCATGGCAGCTTTACCCACTGCCTGAATAGCAAGAGAAGAGAATATGAAAGGGATCATACCGCCAACAAATAAGCTGGCCAGTACATCAGCTTTATATATATCAATACCGCTAATACCAGCTACTCCAACAAATGCCGCGAAGAGTGCAAGGGCTGTTAAAGCAGCAGAAGCAATGGCAAAACCTTTACCGGTAGCAGCCGTAGTGTTACCAACAGCATCAAGTGTATCTGTTTTTTCACGTACATCTTTAGGAAGCTCACTCATTTCAGCAATACCACCCGCATTATCTGCAATGGGTCCAAAGGCATCAATTGCCAGTTGCATGGCAGTAGTTGCCATCATGCCGGCTGCAGCAATTGCCACACCATATAAACCAGCTAATGCAAAAGAACCGTAGATACCACCTGCCAGTACGATGATCGGTAATAAAGTAGATTCCATACCAACTGCCAATCCACCAATTACATTGGTAGCGTGACCAGTTCCTGATTGACGGACAATGGTCATTACGGGACGTTTGCCCATGGAGGTATAGTATTCCGTGATAATGCTCATTAGTGTACCAACTACCAGTCCGAGTGCAATGGCGCCGAACACATGAATTTTGGTAAATTCAAAACCACGGATATAAAGATTGCCATCAGGTAATATGAAATCACAGAGGAAATAGCTGGCGATCAATGTAAGGATAATGGAACCCCAGTTACCCATGTTCAATGCTTTCTGAACAACACTTGTGCTAATACCCGCATTTTCACTTATGCGAACAAAGAAGGTTGCGATGATGGAGAATAGGATTCCGGTACCGGCAATAAGCATGGGCAGCAGGATGGGAGAGAAACCATTATAACCATCTGCAAGAGCCGAGAGATTGGAATCGGTTACTTCATGACCCAGTACAATAGTAGCAAGTACTGTTGCAACATAGGAGCCAAACAGGTCAGCGCCCATACCCGCAACATCACCTACATTATCTCCCACATTGTCTGCAATAGTAGCAGGGTTGCGTGGATCATCTTCTGGAATGCCGGCCTCAACTTTACCTACCAGGTCAGCGCCAACGTCAGCAGCTTTTGTGTAGATACCACCACCTACGCGGGCAAACAGGGCAATCGATTCAGCGCCCAATGAAAAGCCAGTCAATATTTCAACAGCCCGGGCCACTTCATGAGAGGTGGAAAGAGCATCTGGTGCAAATACTTTTAATAATACAATGAATACACCTCCAAGTCCCAGTACAGCTAATCCTGCAACACCCATACCCATCACTGAACCTCCGGTAAAGGATACATTCAATGCTTTTGCAAGGCTGGTGCGGGCTGCATGAGCCGTACGCACATTGGCTTTGGTAGCGGCTTTCATTCCAATGAAACCAGCCAATGCACTAAAGAAGGCG
>CAMLGP010000084.1 GCA_946479535.1 uncultured Bacteroidota bacterium | reverse complement strand
GTCGGTTCCGTCGTCCTCGTCACCAGCCCCCAGGGCGAACTCACTCCCTTCGGCATGGTTCCCAAGTACAGCCGCTTCCGTGTCGCTGGGATTTTCAACTCCGGCTTTTATGATTACGACAGCGCCTGGGCCTTCACGCGCCTCTCCGATGCGCAACGCCTCTTCGGGTTAGGCGATCTAGTCTCCGTCCTCGAATTCAAAGTGGACGACATCTACAAGGCCGACCAGATTGGCCAGCAACTCGAACAGGCCGCCGGATCCGGCTTCATGTCCACCAATTGGATGGAACAAAACAAAGCCCTCTTCCGCGCCCTGAAAACCGAGCGCGTCGTAACCTTCATCACCATCGGACTGATCGTGCTCGTCGCCGCGCTCAACATCCTGATCTCCCTGACGATGAAAGATGCAAGTGCCACAGCTATTTATGGATCTGCAGCTTCCAATGGTGTGATCCTCATTACTACTAAAAAAGGAAAAGCCAATAGCGGTGTAACTACAGAGTACCGGGGAAGTTACACCGTTCAATCTCCCAAAGATTATTTTGAATTGCTTAATGCAAAAGAGTTTATGCAACAGCAGGTGCGCCTGGCAAAGGATCGTTCCCTTTACCTCGCCAATGCTGCACCGTATGGACCCAATGCAGCACCAGCCTTTGTACCCCTCTTTACCCAAGCACAGATTGACGCAGCAGGAGTGGGAACAGACTGGCTGGATGTGCTGATGCGGAATGGTAATATCCAGGAGCATAATCTTGCTATCAGTAGTGGTACTGACAAGACAAGGATGTATTCTTCTTTCAATTATTATGATAACAAAGCGATTGTTGAGAACAGCGATTTTCAACGATTCACTGGCCGCATTAACCTTGAACAAAAACTGAATGAGCGGATCAAGTTATCCGTACAGATGACTATGAGCCAGATCAATAGTGATAACCAGAGCACAGGTAACGGTGGTAACTCGGAAAAATTCAATTCCCTGCAAACCGCTTATTCCTATGCTCCCTATCTCTCTATCTATGATGCGCAGGGAAAATATACCAAAACGTTGAATACACAGATCACCAATCCTGCAGCCTTCCTTATTATAATGGACAAGCTGCGGACAAAAAGATTTTTTGTAGCGCCCAACCTGGAAATAAAGATCCTGAACAATCTTAAGTTTAACCTGGTAGGTGGTATGGATAAAACTAGTTCAGACCGCAGATTCTTCCTGCCGGCTAAAGCCCAGAATTATCTATTCCCTGGCGGACTTGCACAGTTATCCACCCAGTCTGTTCAGAACTACAGCCTTGAAGGGTATGCTTCTTATAATACCGTTATTAAAGGTGATCATAGCCTGAGTGTAGTTGGTGGCGGTGGTTATTATAAAAATTTTGACGAGAATTCATCCATGCAGGGAGCAGACTTCTATACCGATGCACTTGGATTCAATTCAATACAGTTAGCAACTAACAAGGATAAGACGCTGATGATGTCTTACCGTTCACCGGATATTAAAAAGTATTCGGCTTTTGCCCGTGTGAACTATGCTTATAAATCAAAATACCTCTTGACCCTCAATGGTCGCCTGGATGCATCCAGCAATTTTGCCGATAATAAAAAATCAGGCTTCTTTCCGGGTGTGTCAGCTGCGTGGCGTGTTAGCCAGGAAGAATTCCTTGCCGGATCAAAGGTGTTGACCGATCTTAAGCTGCGTGTTGGTTATGGTGAGGTTGGAACTGACCCCGGGCTTAATGCCTTATCCTTATATGGAACAAGCGGTGGCACCTTCCTTATTGGAAATACCACTTACCCAAGTGTTGCTTTGACGCAGTTGGCCAATCCTGATCTTTCCTGGGAAACCATCAAGTCAACCAATATCGGTATCGATTATGAATTATGGAAAGGCCGTGTAAGTGGTGCGCTTGATTTATTCAGAAGAGACAGAACAGATATCATTCGCCAGGTAACATTACCCTATGCCAACGCGGTTACTCTTTATAATGTTAACCAGGGTGGTTCTCAGCGCAGCCAGGGTATTGAACTCACTGTCAATTCAGTGAATATGCAGGGTAAGATCCGTTGGGAAACTTCTTTCAATATTTCAACCTATAGCAATCGCTGGCTGAAGAGAAGTCCTTATGATGCCTTATCTGCATTCCAGAAAGCGGATGACCGCTCAGATATTGTGTATGGCTGGCAAACAAACGGTATTGTAAAATCGGCTGCTGATATTCCTTCTTATATGCCTAATGCCAGGTTGGGCAACGTAATTTATGTTGACCAGAATAAGGACAATCAGCTCAATCTTGGTGATGTGGTAGTGCTTGGTTATACTACTCCAAAATGGAGCTTTGGTTTAGGCAACCGTTTAGCCTATAAGAATTTTGACCTGGATGTTTTTGTATATGGCAAGCTTAAACAGAATATGAATAATAACCTGTCTGGCTTTTATGCTGCTGACAGATTAGGTATTCCTGCCGGTCAGAATACACTGCAGGAAATCAAGAATGTGTGGACGGCAGATAATCCCACTGGTACACTTCCTGGTATTGCCAATAATGCCTATGCTGTACCAACCGGAGCTGCATCTAATTTCTATCGGCAGAATGTAAACTACCTGCGCGTACGTAACATCACATTGGGTTATACATTCAATGCAAGGAAGATCATTCGTTCAGCAAGACTGTTTGTGGATGTGCAGAACGTGGGACTGCTTACAAATTACAATGGATACGACCCTGAAATTTCCGAAGGGAATCCGTATCCTCAAACACTTTCTACCACTGTCGGGCTTAGCATAAACCTCTAAAACAAATTTCAAATCATTCAATTCATCAAACATGAAAACGATCAAACAAATAAGTTGGCTGCTGGTGGTCCTGGCAACAGGTTGCCTGATTGCGTTTTCAGGCTGTAAAAAGCAGCTGGAAACAAAGGTATACTCCAGCCTTACGCCTGATAATTTTTATCAGTCAGAGGGTGATGCCAATGCGGCTTTGATGACCCTGTATATACCCTTTACTTCCTATTGGGGTAATCCTGATCCGGGAACGGGCGCAAGCCAGACATGGTATGCCGCTTTGTTTAATGCAGACATCAAGAGCTATCTATCCAAATCATTGGTTAGCACGGATGAGATCTATAATGAAGGTGGTGGTGCCAATACTGCAGATCTGTTCAATTTTACTTTTGGGCCAGATACCTGGCAGGGTACCAATGATGCAGTATATTATAAGATTAGTTATGTAGCCAAGGCAACTGAAGTTATCAATGCCATTTCCAATTCTGCCGCATTAAGTGATGTGGTGAAGAAAAGCTACATCGCCCAGGCAAAAACTCTCCGCGCCTGGTTAATGTTTGTTTTGTATGATTTTTACGGACCGGTAAATGCGAAAACTGATTTTGCATCACTTACTGATACTGCTGCTGCTCCACGTCCTGCTAAGGCAGACTACATTGCACAAATTGAAAAAGATATCAATGAAGCGTTGCCTGATCTGCAGGACAAGTATAATTCAGATGCAGCTAACTGGGGTAGGGTTGGAAAGGGGCTTGCACGCATGGTGCTGCTGAAATTATACATGCAGGAAAAACAATGGGCAAAAGCAGAAACAGTTGCAAGGTCATTGATGACAATGGGCTATTCGCTGCTTACCGGTGCTAATGGCTATAAGAATGTATTCTCCAATAAGGCGAATGCTGAACTGATCTATGCAGTTCCTGCCAATGCTGCTTCTGCCAACTGGTGGTCACAGGAAGTTTTCCCGCTTGATTTCAAAGCTGCTCCGGATTGTGCATCCTGCACACCTGGTCCTGGAATTCCTGCGCGCGCCAGTGGATGGTTAACGCAGTATATGCCATGGTTCTATTATGATAAATACGATGCAACAGATATCCGCCGTAATACAACCATTCTTGATCATTATACAAATACTGCAAATGTGGTAATGACAAGGGGCAATGGTATGAAAGGAGCAATTCCGCTGAAGTATACCAATATTCCTTTACCTGGTGATGCTCAACCCGTGGATGTGGTAGTGTTCCGTTATGCGGATGTATTGTTATCGCTGGCTGAATGTATCAATGAGCAGGGTGGTCCAACAGCGGAAGCTTATAACCTGGCCAACCAGGTACGTGCAAGAGCAGGTGTTGCTGATTTTTCAGGAATGACCCAGGCAACATTCAGACAGGCGTTGCTGGATGAAAGAGGCCGTGAGTTTTATGGTGAAGGTTTGCGTCGCCAGGACCTGATCCGCAACGGTACTTATATTACCAATGCAGTGGCAAGGGGCAAAGTGAATGCGAAAGCGCACATGGTGCTTTATCCTATTCCTCGCGCTGTTATCACCCAGAGCCGGGGAGTCATTCAGCAAAACACTGGATATTGATTCAGGTATTTCGATTAAGTACAATATAGCAAGCAGGGAGCTGCCTTCTACGCAGGCAGCTCTTTTTTTCGAAAAAATTGCCCTCAATATCCTTTTTAATACCTTCAATACCTTGCTCGCATTGAAAATGTGTAATAAGTTATTAGCATAGCCTGATGATAAAGAAACTTTTCATTATTGGTTTTTTAGTACTGACTGTTGCCTGCAAAAAATCTTCTTCGGTTACCGATGTCACGGTCAATCCAGGCAGTAGCAATCCGGTTATCAATCCGGACTTTGCAAAAGGGGCGGATATCAGCTGGCTCACGCAAATGGAAAATGCCGGAAGAAAATTTCATAACAGTGCAGGAGCAGAACAGGATTGTATTCAACTTTTGAAAGGCCTTGGTATGAACTCCATTCGCCTTCGTGTTTGGGTAGATCCATCAGACAACTGGTGCAATACAGCTGATCTTGTAGCAAAAGCCATAAGAGCCAAAGCAGCTGGCATGAAAATATTACTGGATTTCCATTATAGTGATTCCTGGGCTGATCCCGGTAAACAAACCAAACCTGCAGCCTGGGCATCTCAGAATTTCAGCACGCTTTTACAATCTGTTTCCTCTCATACCGCCTCAGTGCTTAATGCATTGAAAACAGCAGGCGTTACACCTGTTTGGGCACAGATCGGCAATGAAACCAATGATGGCATGTTGTGGCCTGATGGTAAAGCATCCACCAACATGAACAATTTTGCCCAGCTGATCAAAGCGGGTTATACTGCGGTTAAAACTTTTGATAACTCTATTAAGGTCATTGTCCATATATCTAATGGATTCGATAATGATCTGTTCCGATGGATGTTTGATGGATTGAAAAGTAACGGAGCAGATTGGGACATTATCGGAATGAGCCTCTATCCCAACGCTTCCAACTGGTCATCCCTGAATTCTCTTTGCCTCAGCAATATGAATGATATGGTTACAAGATATGGAAAGGATGTGATGATAGTAGAGGTTGGAATGAGCTGGACAGATGCCAATGCGTGCAAATCATTTTTGGCTGACCTGATCACCAAAGTGAATTCAGTGCCTGGTGGGAGAGGATTGGGTGTTTTTTACTGGGAACCTGAAGCCTATAATAACTGGCAGGGATATACATTGGGAGCATTTGACAATACGGGCGGACCAACAATGGCCCTCGATGCATTTAAGAATTAAATAAATAGGAGTAAAAATATGATCACAGGGAACCGCAGAGAGTTGGAGAACCACAGAGTTAAACCCTGGGCCCTTTTTACCACTGTGGTTCACTGTGACCTAATGATTAACTATAATTAATAAAACTAACTATAGACATGCGGATTTTGTTACCAATCATTTTCACTTTTTGCATTATTAATCTTCACGCACAAAAATCCACAAAGGCGCCCAACCTGGTTTATGTAGATAAACAGGGGGTCCTAAGGTATACAAAAAACAGACAGGAGGCTTCTTTTTACGGTGTTAACTATACTACACCATTTGCCTATGCTTATCGTGCCCATAAAGCCCTGGGTGCTGATCTGGAAAAAGCTATTCAAAATGATGTTTACCATTTGGCAAGACTGGGCCTTGATGCTTTCCGTGTGCATGTATGGGACACAGAAATATCAGATTCATTAGGTAATCTGCTTGATAATGATCATTTACACCTCTTTGATTTCCTGGTTGCTGAATTGAAGAAGCGGAACATAAAGACCATTATTACACCTATTGCCTTTTGGGGCAATGGTTATCCTGAAAGAGATGAAAGAACACCGGGCTTTTCCCGCGTATATGGCAAAGGAAGGGCAACGGTGAATGATAGTGCCATAAAAGCACAGGAAAATTACCTTGTACAATTTTTCCATCATGTGAATCCCTATACAAAATTGACCTATGGAGATGACCGGGATGTAATTGCAGTTGAACTGAATAATGAACCCAGTCATAGTGGTCCAAAACCAGGTGTAACCAATTATATTAACCGGCTTGCCCAGGCAGTAAAAAGTACAGGATGGACCAAGCCTTTATTTTATAATATCAGCCAGGGACCTTTTTACGCAGATGCCGTTGCTAACTCTGTGGTTGAAGGGTTCAGTTTTCAATGGTATCCATCAGGATTGGTGGCTAATCAGGCGCTGAAAGGAAATATTTTACAAAATGTTGATGTTTATAGAATTCCATTCGATACCATTCCTGCCTATCACAACAAGGCGCTGATGGTTTATGAATTTGATGCTGCTGATGTTTATCAGTCTTATATGTATCCTGCCATGGCTCGCAGTTTTAGGGGTGCGGGATTTCAATGGGCTACACAGTTTGCTTATGATCCCATGGCGCTGGCTTATGCCAATACAGAATACCAGACGCATTATCTCAACCTGGCCTATATGCCATCAAAGTCAATCAGCATGCTGATCGCTTCCGAGGTATTTCATAAAGTGCCAAGGAAAAAATCATTTGGAGAATATCCGGCAGACAGTTCTTTTGATGCTTTTCGTGTGAGTTATAAGAACTCACTGAGCGAGATGAATACGGATAATAAGTTTTATTATTCCAACACCACCACAACTTCTCCCTCTAATGTGGCCAAACTGGTTAATATAGCCGGTGTTGGTTCATCACCGATCATTCAGTATGACGGTTCAGGTGCTTATTTCCTGGATAAGGTAGAGGAAGGTGTGTGGAGATTGGAGGTAATGCCTGACGCTGTTTCCATTCGTGATCCTTTTGAAAGAGCATCTCCCAAAAAAGAAGTAACGCGTGTTCAATGGAGTACCCATCCAATGAAGATTATGTTAGTTGATCTGGGTCAGGGTTTTGGCATTCTCGGAGTAAATGATGGAAATAGTTTTAATGGCACTGCTACTGCTGACAGTTTTAAAGTAAAGCCGGGTACTTACCTGCTGACAAGAAATGGAAAATCTCTTTCTGCTGGTAAAGGCAATATTGGAGTTATTGGATTAAATGAATTTGTAGCTCCGCAACCATTCTCCAACGAAATATATGTTCAACATGATCCTTACACAGAAGTTTCTGCCGGGAAACCAGCTACTATTTCTGCAAGAATAGTAGGACTGGAGGATGGTGGCACTGTTTCCCTTCAGGTAACGAGGTTAGGTGGGCCCGTCGTTGGCGGAGGTAGTCAACGTATAATACCCATGACAAAAAGTGGAGCAGCTGATTATACAGCTATTATTCCAGGAGATTTTCTTACACCCGGTGTAATTAATTATCGCATCATTATCCAGAAAGGGACCGATTATACACTCTTCCCTGGTAATATCAAGACGAACCCATTTGCCTGGGATAATGTTTCAAATGAGACCTGGAAAACCTATGTGGCTGCAGAGAACGGACGGCTGGAAATATATAATCCTGATGTTGACAGAAGTGCAAAGTTCTATTCTTCCCTTCGAAGAGGGTTTCAGCAATCGTATACAACCGGACTAACTCCCGGCCATCTTATATTAAAGCTGTCAACGAGCGAACTGTCTGGAGATCCTGTTATGGGATTCCAGCATTTCTTTGGAGACAAATTAAGAGGAAGAAGTGAAGAAGCAGCTTCTTTTGATAAGTTATACATTCGGGCAAGGGCAGCAGGTACCCAACCAATGAAGGCAAAAGTCACCTTGATCAATGCTGACAATATCGCCCTTTCAACAACCATTACACTGACGGGGAATTTCAGTGATATAGCGGTGCCAATTCCTGACCTTGTTCCAGATTCATCACTGCTATTGCCAAGGCCTTACCCGGGATTCCATCCTTTATGGTTCAGGTCTTCAGCAATTTCTGCCGGATTTCTTTTGAAGGATGCAGAGAAAATTGAAATAATAATAGGGCCCGGTATTCCACCTTCAGAATATAATAAACCTTATAGTCTGGAAGTAGAATCAATATGGCTGGAAAAATAATAAGCCGGAAAGAGTTTACGATTGAGTAAACATTGTAAACTCCTTCCACCAATTTGTAGTTACAAACCCTTCAGGTTTGAGGGGTGCTATTTTTTGATTTATTAAACTAATTATATGCGGATATCAGGCGGATGTATTTTGGTTACGGCGCTATGTGTATTGGGTTCAGTTTTCTGTTCGGGGCAAACCATTCAGCGTAAAAAGATTGATTTCGATGAGAATTGGAAATTCCGGTTTGGTC
>CAMLGP010000083.1 GCA_946479535.1 uncultured Bacteroidota bacterium | reverse complement strand
GAAGGTGAAAGAATTATCGGAAAAATGGTTTGGCGATATTCCTGCGGGCGAGAAATATAAAAGAAATGTGCCACAGGAGCCTGAGCAGACGAAAGAGCGCCGGCTGGAAGTAAAAGCCAGGGTTCCATTGGATGCATTCTATAAATGCTGGCATATCTATCCACGCCTTGACAGAAGATATTATGTAGTAGATCTTTTATCAGATATACTCGGCGGCGGTGGCTCATCCCGTTTGCACCAGGCTTTGGTAAAGGAGAAAAAACTATTCAGCAATATTGAATGCTATCATTATGGAAGTACAGATGCTGGTTTGCTCTGTATTGAAGGAAAACTGGTAAAAGGGGTAACTGCTGCAGAAGCAGAGAAAGCGGTAGAGGAAGTTTTGGATACCATGAGGAATACCATAGTTACGGAGGCTGAACTTCAAAAAGTGAAGAACAAAACGGAAAGCATGATGGCCTTTGAGGATATGAGCCTGATGAACAGGGCAAGCAGTTTGGCCTATTATGAACTGCTGGGCGATGCAAGCTGGTTCAATTTTGCACTGGAAAAGTATGCATCAGTGACTTCTGAAGATATTTTGCAGGAGAGCCGGAATATATTCCGGCCAGCCAATAGCAATACGATGTATTATCTGTCGGATAATTGAATGAAATGAAAGAGACTATTAAATTGAATAGAAAGAATGCTCCAGCTATTGTGGACGCAGTAAACTTTGATCTTCATCTGAAACCTTACGGCAAGTTCACGCTGAAGAATGGAGTGGATGTTTATACCATTAATGCTGGTGCTGAGGATGTGCTGGCTATAGAATGGGTATTTTTTGCAGGCAATTCTTATGAGAAGCAGAACCTCGTAGCTGCGTCCAGTAATTTTCTTTTAAAGAACGGTACCACAAAAAAGAATGCATTTCAGATCAATGAGCATTTTGATTATTATGGTTCCTATCTGAACAGGGCCTGCTATAATGAAACTGCTGTCCTGTCACTTCATTGCCTTACCCGACATATCGGCGAATTGTTGCCGGCAGTTAAAGAATTGATCAGTGACTCCACGATGCCCCAGGAAGAACTGGATATCTATCGGCAAAATATGAAGCAGCGATTGAAAGTGAATTTGAAGAAAAGTGATTTTGTTGCCGGCCGTCTTATCGATACTTATTTATACGGAGAGAACCATCCTTACGGAAAGTTCACCTCGGAAGAAGATTTTGATAGTCTTCAGCGAGATCAGCTGGTTGATTTCTATAAGAATTATTACCAGCAGGGAAAGCTGATCATTTTTGTTGCGGGCAAACTTCCATCTGATCTGGAACCTTTACTCAATGAGTATTTTGGTGATCTGGCAAATATGGAGGTGAAGGATCAAAAGCATGAAATTGTAATTGCGAAAGAAAAGAAATATCGTATTACCAATGATGAAAATGGGGTGCAGGGATCAATCAGGCTGGCGAGACCATTTCCCAACCGGCATCACCCGGATTTTCTGAAAACCATGGTATTAAATAATCTTTTTGGAGGATTTTTTGGTTCCCGCCTGATGCTTAATGTCCGGGAAGACAAAGGTTATACCTACGGCATTCATAGCTATCTTCAAAACCATGTGCATAGTTCTGCCTGGATGATTAGCACAGAGGCGGGCAAGGAAGTAACCGAGGCAACGATCAGTGAGGTATACAAGGAAATGAAAAGATTGCGTGAGGAAAAAGTAGATGACGAGGAATTACTGCTGGTGCAGAATTATATGATGGGAAGTATCCTGGGTGATCTGGACGGACCTTTCCAGATCATTGCAAGATGGAAAAACATCATACTTAATGACCTTGATGGAAGTTATTTCCAGAATTCCATCAATACCATTAAGAAGATCACTGCCCAGGAATTACAGGAGATGGCTCAGAAATACCTGGTTCCCGAAGAATTTTATGAGTTGGTTGTCATTTAATTTTTACATAATACCTTCACCTCATGAAACTGATCATCAGACTCCTTGTAATTGCTGCAATAGCATTCATACTGGCTCAGTTCCTTCCGGGGGTGCATGTTGATACTTATGTTACAGCTATCTGGTTTGCGGTTGTATTGGGTCTGCTGAATGTATTCCTGAAACCCCTGCTGATCATTTTTACCTTACCCCTTACCCTCTTTACATTCGGATTATTTTTATTTGTTATTAATACTATAATGGTGCTTCTGGCTAGCGACTGGGTAAAGGGATTTAAGATCGAAAACTTCTGGAATGGCCTTTTATTCAGTCTGCTCCTGACTTTTATTACTTCCACATTATTTAAAGAAGAAGATCGTCAACGAAAAAACAGGCAGGAAAGGCAGTAAACCAAACTTCCCTTTTTGCAATTTCAAAACGAAACACTGAACTTGCGGTATGCACTTCGACAGGAAAGACCTTAGCAATGACCAATTAGTTCAGATCTATCGCAAATTGCTCTGGCCAAGGATGGTGGAAGAAAAAATGCTGGTATTGCTCAGACAGGGCAAAATTTCAAAATGGTTTAGTGGAATTGGCCAGGAAGCCATAGCAGTGGGCGCAACAATGGCACTGCAACAGGATGAATGGATAATGCCACTTCATCGTAACCTTGGAGTATTCACTACACGGAATATGCCACTGCATAAATTGTTTATGCAATGGCAGGGTGCGCAGGAAGGTTATAGTAAAGGAAGAGAAAGAAGCTTTCATTTCGGCGCGCGCCAGCATCATATCTGTGGCATGATCTCTCACCTTGGGCCGCAACTTGCCATTGCAGATGGTGTATCCCTTGCTTACAAACTCAGAAAAGAAAACAAGGTATCGCTGGCATTTACCGGTGAGGGAGGAACCAGTGAAGGTGATTTTCATGAAGCTTTAAATGTAGCGGCAGTGTGGGACCTGCCAGTAATTTTCCTGATAGAGAATAATGGTTATGGATTAAGCACCCCATCTACAGAGCAGTATCGCTGTATCAGCCTGGTAGATAAAGCCAGAGGATATGGAATGGAAGGAGTAACCATTGATGGCAATAATGTGCTGGGAGTACTGGATACAATTAAAGGAGTAAGAGAATATTGCATTAAACACCAGAAGCCGTATCTGATTGAAGCGACTACTTTCCGCATGCGTGGACATGAGGAAGCGAGCGGTACAAAATATGTTCCCAAACATCTTTTTGAGCTCTGGGAGAAAAAGGACCCGGTGAGCAGGTATGAGGAGTATTTAACTCAACAAAGAGTAATTTCTCCGGAGGATGTAGAAAATATAAGGAATGAATTCCGGGACAGGATAGAATCGGAATTGGCAACAGGATTCAGTATTTCGCCTGTTGAAGCAGATACGGAAACAGAACTCAATGACGTATATGCAGACCGGACAGATCAACCTCAAATAATAAAGAGTGAAGCTGAAGGACCCGACACAAGATTCATTGATGGTATAAAAGAAGGACTCCGTCTATCCATGCAAAAGCATGAAAACCTCATATTGATGGGGCAGGATATTGCAGAATATGGAGGTGCCTTTAAGATCACAGAAGGATTTTTGGAAGAGTTTGGAAAGCAGCGGGTGCGGAATACGCCTTTATGTGAAAGTGCTATTGTAGGAACTGCTTTAGGATTATCGCTTGAAGGTTTCAAGAGTATGATGGAAATGCAGTTTGCGGATTTTGTAACAGTTGGTTTCAATCAAATCGTAAATAATCTTGCCAAGATCCATTACCGATGGGGCCAGCAGGCTGATGTAGTTATCAGAATGCCTACAGGCGGAGGCGTTGGGGCAGGACCCTTTCACAGTCAAAGCAATGAAGCCTGGTTTGCACATACTCCCGGGCTAAAGGTTGTATATCCTGCCACTCCCATGGATGCAAAGGGTCTATTGATTGCTGCCATCAATGATCCAAACCCGGTTCTTTATTTTGAACACAAGGCTTTATACAGAAGCATCAGTGGACCAGTGCCTGAAGGTTATTATGAAATTGAAATAGGAAAGGCTCGTCATGTACGTGAAGGAGAAGAGATCGGCATTATTACTTACGGCGCAGGAGTTCACTGGGCAGAGGATTATGCAGCAGAACATCCTGAGATCTCTATTGATATACTTGACCTTCGCACCTTACTACCACTGGATTATATAGGTATTCGTGCGGCGGTTCAACGGACCGGAAGGGTTTTGATCCTGCATGAAGACACATTAACCGGCGGTATCGGTGGTGAAATTGCCGCCTGGATAGCAGAAAACTGTTTTGGAATGCTGGATGCACCTGTAATGCGTTGCGCTTCTCTGGATACTCCGATCCCCTTTAGTGTTACCCTTGAAAATAACTTCCTGGCTAAGGCAAGGCTGGATGATTATATAGCAAAACTGATGAATTATTAATCTATTGGTTCTTCTTCAATAATGGCCTGGCTCTTTCTCTCCCGCTCACCGATCTGTTGTCGCCACATGGCATAATACAAACCTTTCCTTTCTACCAATTCCTCATGGCTGCCCTGCTCTACAATTCTTCCCTTTTCCAGCACATAAATAGTATCTGCGTGCATGATAGTTGAAAGCCGATGAGCTATTAGTATAGTTATCTACTGTTTTTGCGCGGAAACCTCTTTGATAGTTTCATTGATCACCTCTTCCGTCAATGAATCCAGGGCAGAGGTGGCTTCATCAAAGATCAGGAGACGTGGCTGACGCAGCAGTGCTCTTGCAATGGATAGTCTTTGTTTTTCACCACCGGAAACTTTCTTGCCACCTTCTCCCAATATTGTATCCAGTCCTTTCCCGGTATTTGCAATTATATTCATTGCGGATGCCTTTTCCATGGCATCCAGGATCTCGGCATCTCTGGCATCGGGTTTTACAAATAACATATTCTCCCGGATGGTGCCAGAGAATAATTGGGTATCCTGCGTTACAAATCCCAATTGCCTTCTCATCTGGTTAAGCCGGATTGCTTTTGAAGAAACACCATCATAAGATATTTCTCCACTTACGGGAGTATATAATCCAACCAGTAATTTCACCAGGGTGGATTTGCCTGAACCAGAGGGCCCCACAAATGCAATGGTATCACCCAGGCCTGCTTCAAAAGAAATATTCTCTATGGCATTGACAGAAGCATTCCTGTGCCTGAAGGTTACATTGGCGAAACGAAGATGTTCAATCTTCCCTACGTCAACCGGTTCTTCAGGACGGTATTCCGGCTCCTTTTGCATCAATTCATTAAACACCTGTAATGATCCCTCTGCTTCCCGATAGGAAAGTATAATACTGCCTAGGTCCTGCAAGGGACCAATAATGGCAGTAGAAATAAATTGCATGGAGATAACTTCGCCAGCAGATAATGCTTTCCGGAAGATGAGCCATAATAAAATGAATAGAATGGATTGCTTTAGTATGGTGAGGATGGTGCCCTGAAAAAAAGTAAGTGTTCTAAGCTTTTTCACTTTGCTCATTTCAAGGTCATAGATCTCCTGTGTGTGCTGGCGTAATCTTCTGATCTCAGGATAAGTGAGTCCAAGGCTTTTGACCAGTTCAATATTGCGGAGAGATTCAGTGATGGTGCCACTCATTTTTCTTGTCTGGCGGATCAGTGAGCGTTGGAGCACTTTAATAGATCTGCTTAATAAGCTCGTCAATCCACCAAGCAGCACAACTCCTATCAGGAATACCGGTATCAGCAGCCAGTGTTTGGTGAATGCATACCAGATAAGAAAGCCTACGCTTACTACCGAAGAAAATAGAATATTGATGAAATTGGTGAGGAACCTTTCCGTATCGGTCCTTACTTTTTGAAGAATGGCGAGTATTTCACCGCTACTGGTGTCTTCAAATTCGTCAAAGGGGAGACGAAGTGTCTGACGAAGACCGTCATTAAAGATCTGCATCCCGAATTTCTGAATTACCAGTCTTACCACATAATCCTTAAAGGCAAGGACCATTCTTGCTGCCAGTGCTATTCCAACTGCAATTCCCAGCCAGTAAATAACACCTTTTACAAGCTCTCCTTCAGCCTGGGTGCCAGGATGCAGGGCGAATCTATCAATTATCTTTCCAAAGATGATCGGATCGTATAATACAAGGATTTGGGCAACACCTGCCAATACTAGCGCCAGGAGTATCCAGTAGCGATAAGGTTTGAGATATGTCCAAAGCACCTTCATGGTTCAATAATTACAATTTATATACCAGTAAGGTTTGGAATTATTTTGAAAGGGAATGGTTAGCGTTTAATAAGCCTTAAGGTTTGTTTTACCCGGACCATATAGCGCCATTCCTGCACGCATACCGGTATGTTGTTGATTGTCGACTGTCAAAGCCCCGTTTACGATCACAAAATAAAATCCTTTTGAATAAGCGTGGGGTCTGTCGAAGGTAGATACGTCTTTAACTTCCTTCTCATTAAATAATACAACATCGGCTGCATAGCCCTCGCGCAACAACCCTCTTTCGTGTAACTGGAATTTCTGTGCAGGTAAGGAGGTCATACGGCGAATGGCTTCTTCCAGTGAGATCACATTTTCTTCGCGTACATATTTTGATAATACCCGGGCATTTGTGCCATATCCTCTTGGATGAGGCATTCCTTCATTGAAAACGCGAATGCTGGCATCACTTGCAAACATATTGAAGGGATATTGCATGATCCGCTTTACATCTTCCTCGCTCATGCCGTGAAATACTGCTCCCGCTCCTCCATTCATCATGATATCGATTATGGTTTCCGCTTCCGCCTTTGCAGTATGCTTTTGATTTCTCATGAGATTTATCTGCTCAATGCTTTTGCCATTAAAGGTGCTGTCATGTTTGTAGAATGTAACTACTGCATAGCTGAAATGTTTCAGCTTTCTTTTTTTCAGGCGGGCCAGCATGGAGTTGATCGCATAATTTCTGATGGCAGGGCGCTGAAGTCTGGCATTAATGGAATCCTGTCCGTCAGCTAATATTTCATCAGGTATTAATGTACTGATGGAAGTGCTGCTTGCAGTATAAGGGTATTGATCTATTGTTACTTCAATTCCTTCTTTCCGCGCTGCTTCAATCATAGGCACTGTGATCCGGCTTCTTCCCCAGTTTTGCTGACCACTTAATTTAAAATGCGATATTTCTACGGGGATTTTTGCCTCCCGGCCAATAGTAAGTGCTTCTTCTATTGCATCCGTAACATTATCTCCTTCATCTCTCATATGGGTAGAATATACTCCATTATAACCTGCAACAATCTTTGCGAGAGAAACGATCTCGGGAGTTTTTGTATAAGTACCTGGGATATAAATGAGTCCTGTTGAGAGACCAACTGCACCATCTTTCATTGCCTTATTAACTATAGCCTGCATTTGTGCAAGTTCCTGAGGTGTAGCCTCACGGTTGGCCCGACCCATTACATCCTTACGCACATCATTATGACCAATCAGTGTGGCTACATTGATGGATAGCTTCAATGAATCGATCCATTGTAAATAGCGGGCAATATCAGTATTGGAAGAACCACAATTACCGGTGATGCAGGTTGTAACTCCATCATATATAAAACTGGCAGCAGTAGGATCTTTATCTTCATCTCCTTCCAGGTGTGTATGCACATCAATGAATCCTGGTGCAACAATAAGCCCGGTTGCATCTATTACACGTTTGGCACTACCATTCACATCCCGACCCACCGCTATGATCTTCCCGTTACTGATTGCTACATTTCCATAGAACCAGTTATTGCCGGTGCCATCAATGATCTTCCCGTTTTTAATAAGGATATCATACTCGTTAGACTGGGAAAAAGAAATAAGAGGGATCAGGAGTGTGTAAAGGAGCCATTTCATGCTTCAATTTACAGAAGATAGCTGTAATAATTTGCTAATCCTCCTTTGTACCTTTCTCGCCGGTGAACCATTGCTCCTTGTTTTTGAACAATACATTGAAAGTAGTGAGGGAGCCATAAATACGGGTAATATATTGTTGCAGGTTCACCTTGTCTTCATCACCAAGCTGCTTATGTGCGTTTATTTGCTGCTCCATTACACGAAGCCTGTCGCGCAGCATCACAATCTTATGAAAGAAGATGTCTATGGGAATTTCTTTAGGCTTTTGGGATTTGTCTGCCGGCTGTAAAAGCATCATTCCGCCTTTCCACCGATCACCAAGAGGAACCTGTTCAGAAAACCCGCCCCAAAGGCGCAGGATCCTGAGTAAAGATCTTTCAACATCGCTATGTGTTTCAATTTCAGCAGTTACGTTTTCAGGAATGATCTCATCCAGCTTTTCATCCGTTTTATCAATTTCCTTGACACCATGGTTGATGAAAGAGATAAGGTAGGTTGCATATCGAATGTCTACAATTACTCCAGGTCCATATTGGGTATGTTGCAACCTTGTGCCGATGCCAAGCGTGGTTTGATCCATGATCGTGCTATTTAAGTTTGGGAAATGGCTTCAAAGGTAAAATTATCGGTCCTCTTCTTCTTCAATAAACAATTGAAGCGGGCCCTGGCCTTTTTTGTATCGTTCAAAGGAATCTTTAATGTACTTCTGAAAATCATAATCACCTGAGCCCAGTACAAAAAAGTAGGGAGGCCGGAATACCGTCATGAAGCTATCGAGTGCCGGTTCGGTAAGGCCGGTGAGTCTTCTGACCAGTGCTTTATTAAAACGATGGTCAATAAATTTATC
>CAMLGP010000082.1 GCA_946479535.1 uncultured Bacteroidota bacterium | reverse complement strand
AGCCAGCCATGGTACTGAAACACAAACCAGAGTACACCAAGTCAGCCATGGTTTATGTCCCACCAATCATATTCAAATATTAATGCGCATAATCTTTTTGAAAATTTCCCTTTATTCTTTCCATCGGAGGATTGAAGTACCCATAACGCAGATCTGGAAATTCATTCCTGATCTCTTCCTGCAGATTTTTTACACCTATGCAGGGTCCTGTATCGGAAACGCCTATCTTGCCTAAATACCAATCCGGATCAATATTGAAATTTCTCCACTGGATCATACATAGGCCGGTCTCTTTGATCAACTTTCTCAAGGCTTCATATTCTGCTTCACTATCGGTCATCCCTGGGAACACAAAATAATTAATGGATGTCCAGCCGCCAAAACCACGAACCACTTTCAGACTTTCCACTATATCGTCAAAATCATAATTATTGGGACGATAATAGGGCATATAGATTTCCCGCCTCGCAGAATTGGTACTTACGCGTATTGAATCCAGTCCTGCTTCACATAAGGCCTTTACTGCATCAGGCCTTGATCCATTGGTATTGATATTAATACTTCCTTTTGGAGTATGCTTCCTTATCTCAATGATCGCCTCCCTGATGGTTTCCCACATCAGCAAAGGCTCTCCTTCACATCCCTGTCCAAAACTTACAATAGGATAGGGGGCACCTTCCAGATGCGGCACTGTATATTCTACAATTTCTTCTGGTGTCGGTTTGAAAGTAAGACGGTCCTGAGTAGATACTATCGATTCTTCATCCGGCTGAAGAGAAATACATCCTACACAATTGGCATTGCAGGCAGGTGATGCTGGTATCGGGCATTCCCATCTACCCAGGAAATAATTCCGGGCGGCAGGACAATGATAGGTCAATGCACAATTATTGGCCAGATGATTAACCAGCCGGTTATGCGGATAGGCTTTGAGTAGTTTTTTAACGCCTGTTTCTACTTTCTTTTGATCATAACCTGCACAATCCTGTCTGATATCCGGTTCAATCCTTATCGCTGGAACATAGGTCTTTTCCTTAAACCATCCTACAGCTGTGTAGCAAAACAGTGGAAGGGTAGGTGCATCTGGGGCAGTTTCATAAGCAGCAAGATAAAAACCACTATGAGCGGGAGGTATAAAAGCGGCAACAGCCCAGCCTTTTTCACAAAGCCGCATTTCTCCTGTCTTTACATCAATCCCGATCCCTCTTCTTCCAGGTAATTCATACAATGAACCACCATCCGGCAATTCTATCCACTCATCATTGGGAATGGGAAGCGCATCCCATCCACTTCGCCCCGTTACATACAAAGTTTCATCTTCAAAGATGTTCCCTTTGCCGTCTGAATAGAGAATATATGGGGATTGGTTCAGGCTCATTTACTCAATTGCTGTTGACAAAATTCATTAAATTCTTTTTCATTTACAGCATCATCTTCCTCCAGTTCTTGCTGGATCAGCTTATTGTTCTTCAGATCGATAGTGAGAATGCCATCTTTTAAAATAATATTCTGTAACTCACTCCAAAGGATCTTTCTTTTTGGAAAAGAAGGGTAAATAATATTGGTCTTTTCCACCAGCACTTCAAACTTTCTTACTGAATAAAGATATAATAGTTCAAAAACAAGTGTAGCTGCCGCTGGTAAATAAAGCTGCCATCTCAACCAAAGGATTATAATGAGAAAATTAGTGGTCAAAATACCTCTTTTTCTGTCGGGGAATCCATACTTGTCAGTTCTTTTTATAAAGAGCAAAAGCAAGGCAAGCAGCAGTGTGCCGGTTATACCAAATCTGTCCCCATAAGTACCGGGCCTTGAGAATGAATAAATATAAAGTGCGGTAATATTCAGGAAAACAAGTAGCCAGCTGATCAAATGATAAGACCGGAGTTTGGCATTCCTGAGTGTTAAGTGAAATTTATCCATGGCAGCAATTGCAGGTATGACTAACTGTTACTAGCCACCAGCAAATTACAGAGTTTGAACAATACCCTGGCACCCACATTTGCATTCCAGTCAGAATCGCTAATACCGACCTCTACAAGATCAAACCCAACGATCTGGCGACCACTTTCCATTACTTTCCGGAATATATAATATACTTCTTCGGTTTCAAATCCACCGGGAACGGGTGTTCCGGTATGCGGACAGAGTTTCCGGTCAAGTCCATCAATATCAAAGCTGATATAAACCTTCTGAGGCAGTTTACTTACAATTTCGTCCGAAATCTGTTTCCAGGTTTCACCTTCATACTGGCGGTTCTTGATATTCTTGTCGAAGTAGGTGACTACTCTTTCCTTACTCTCCTTTATATAGTCAAATTCACCATTACTATAATCACGAATTCCCACCTGTACCAGTTTACTGATCTGCGGGATTTCATTCAACGCATTTAACATGATGCTTGCATGAGAATAATTGAACCCTTCATAGGCCTCACGCAGATCACAATGCGCATCTATTTGCAGGATGCCAAAATCTGGATGGTTTTGGGCAATGGCTTTCATATAACCAAGTGGAGTGCTGTGATCGCCTCCCAGGATGGCTACCAGTTTACCTTTATCCAGTAATGCTTTGGTCTGTTCATACACCCAGGTATTCAGGTATTCGCCACCAGCGTTCACTTCTTTCAGCGTTTTGCTCATGAACTGATTGGCGCTTACATCTTCGCCACGGGATATATAGTCGATATATAATTCAGCTTCCTTGCGCAGATAATCACTTTTCATTAGCACTTTACGGTCAACAGAGCGCATATAATAGCCCTGTTTCCAGCCTTCGGGAACTTCAGGATCAAATAGATCAACCTGTAAACTTGCTTTGCAAATGGCTTCAGGAGCGCGGGCGGTACCAGCCAGGTAACTTACTGTTACTTCCCAGGGAACCGGAACAATAATAAGCCTTGCATCTTCTTCATTAGTGGGAAGCCCGAAAATATTATTGTTAGGATTACCTACATGATCCGGGTCATAGTTTGCTAGATCTACCATTATGATAAATTAAAATGCGGCAGGCAAGTTACGTTCAAATCCGCTTTTTCGGATTACTTTCTTCCCAACTGACGCAGGTAGGCTACATGAGAAGCAATAGCCACGCGGACCTTCGGGTATTCAATATATTGAATGCCATATTCCTGGCAGGCGCGCTTGATAATGCGGCTTATTGCAGGATAATGGACATGTGAGATCTTTGGGAAAAGGTGATGCTCTACCTGGAAATTCAATCCTCCAACCAGCCAGCTTACCACTTTATTGCGGGTAGCAAAATTGGCTGTGGTCTTTATCTGGTGGATAGCCCACTCATCTTCCATTTTATTCGTAGCATTATCAGGTAGTGGGAAATGGGTATGCTCAACTGTATGTGCCAGCTGAAATACGATGCTTAATACAAATCCTGCTACCAGGCACATGGAAAGAAACCCGATCAGCCAGGGGATAACTCCAACAAAGTAAATAGGAAGAATTACAAAAATGAGCGCATGAGATGCTTTATAGAACCAGAATTGAAAATGCGTTGAAGCACTCATGCGTGGCAATTCAATTGCACCTATTTTACCACGGAAATATTTGGTGTAATCAGATACAAACACCCAGTACATATACAAGAAAGAATAGGCCAGCCAGAAATATACATGCTGATATCGGTGGATGCCGTAATGGCGCTGCTCGTCGCAAAGACGCAGGAGGGGACGTGCTTCAATATCATCATCAACTCCGTGAATATTTGTATAGGTGTGGTGGATCACATTATGCTTTGTTTTCCAAAAGTGCTGGCTTGCGCCTAAAAAACTGGCGCAATTAGAAGCAACACTGTTAACCCACTTGTAACGGCTGAAACTGCCATGAGCCCCATCATGCATCACATTGAACCCGATAGCCGCAATCAGGCAACCCATTAAAACAGATTCGGATATGGCCCAGAAAGCGCCTGGAGTGAAGAAAACCAGGTGAATATAAACGCCGATAAGCCCGGATAGGAGCAAAATAGCCTTAAAATAGAGTTTAAAGTTGCCAGTAGTCCGTTTGCCTTTCTGATTGAAGTATTCAGCAATTCTTTTCTTTAGTTCACTGTGGAAAGAGAGGGGTATTTTAGGAAATTTTGGACTAGACATTATTTATGGATTAGTTCAGGAAATCAACATGCAAAATTACCTCATTATTATCAGATTATCCAATATTTGAGGATAAGTTTAGGATAACAAAAACAGTTCCATTCAGGAAAAGGGAATGTTAAGTTTCAATCTGGATCAAAGCATCCAGATTTCTGAGGCCGATCTTCTTTTCTGTGAGGAATCCCTCGCCGAATGTGACCCCTATTTTCTTTCCCAGCATCCGGGCACGTGCCTTGATGGCTTCCAGGAAATCAGGCGTAGATATATAGGTTTGAGGCCCTTCTGAGGAACTTTGGGTAGTGTGGAACTGCGTGGAATATGCACTGATGGCCTTCATGCGCTGTTCAAATACATCTGTGATATCAATTACCAGGTCTGGCTCATGGTACCAGTCCTGCAGATATTGCAAAACATACTTCGGCCTCCATTTTTCCTGTGGTTTGCCATCTGCATCTTTTGTTTCGATCCTGGACAGTCCGGATAAGAAGCTGGCTGTATTGATCAGGTGCCCGGCCCTTCCATGATCCGGATGCCGGTCTGAAAGAATATTGCCAATGATGATCTCCGGCCGGTATTTTCGAATTGCCTGGATCAGTTGTAGCTGATGTTCTTCATCATTTCTGAAGAAGCCATCCCGCATTTTTAAATTCTCTCTTACGGAAACGCCAATGATCATAGCCGCATCCGCCGCTTCTTTATACCTCGTTTCTATAGTACCCCTGGTTCCCAGTTCCCCTTGAGTGAGGTCCAGAATACCGGCTTTCTTTCCCCTATTGATCTCATTGATCAATGTGCCCGAACATCCGAGTTCCACATCATCTGGGTGAACACCGATAGCGAGAATATCTAATTTCATGAATGAAAGATAAGGAAAGTGCAATTTTGAAATTGGGAAATTGGGAAATTTCTTTAGGTGGAATAAACTTAATTTATTGCACCTGAAGAAATAATCAGATTGATCTGACTAAAGTCAATTTCCCAATTCCAAAATTTCAATATGGAGAGTTAATACTTATTTTCTTAGTGGATTGCCATACCAGTTTCCGTCTATTTCTTTAACAAAGTTTTCGATCTGGCGATCGTTTTGATCCTTGAGGTCCCAATCCTGTTTGAGATTGCTGCCAAAGAAGAAGGCTACTGTCTGATAGGCCCTGGCATTTAAACCACCTTTGTATTCTTTTAATATTTCGTAACAGTTATTTCCTGTCTGGCGGTTGATTAGTTTCATCAGTACTCTTCCCTGGTAAACCGAAAGATTGGATAGCGGCTCAGTAAATTGTTTACGTAATTCTTTTTCTCTTGTCTTGATATATTCCTTTCTTTCTTTTTTGGAAGTAACATTGGCAAGCTTCGCGGTAATATCATTGATGGTTGCACCAGCAACCCGCGCATAAGGATAGCAAACATATACTGCATTGCGGAGGCGGGTCCACTCGGCTATATATTTCTCCAGTTTTTTGGAGGAAAGATTGCCCACCCAAACCATGGATTCTTCCTTAAAGCTCATCATTTCTTTGCCTGTCCAGATGGCTTCCGTCATGATGGTATCATTTGGCCCCCAGTTTTTGGAACGCTCTTTATAGGAAGGAATGGGAGGAATACTGTCTGTTCCACCAACGGGAGGAGTGATCTGTGCATGCAGGTTAAGAGCCAAAAGGAGGATGGCAAAAGTTAACTGGTGGTATTTGCGTCCACGGCTCATCAGGCACAATTTACAAAAAGGGATGGGTAAAATTGACAGCAAATGTACAACAGACGCTGCCTGCGGGCAATCTGAAAATAAAAGATTAACGGTTGGTTGACAGGCGGTTCAGGGATATCCTCCTGACCATGCTGATGATGATCCCGATCGCTGTCAGTATCACCCCAAACCATAGCAGGTTGATAAACGGGAATTTATATGCCTTCAGGGCCACATATTGCAGGGGGGCATCATTTTCTTTGACTCCCAGTTCAATTGTCTTGTCCGGATTCACTTTCTGTAACTGGATTACCAGCCCTTCACTGGTAACAGTATCCGGAATGGCTACCATATTACCCCTGGCAATGGCCAGTTTGGGTGTGATGGAAAATATGGAGCCTGTTTTCGAGAAAATGCGCATGGGAGCCTCATTCAGGCTACCGTCTGGTCCGAAGATCTCTTTAGGGACATCTGTTCTGGCAGATACATTATCCAGTATCATATATCCCTGGGAGTAAAAAAGTGAATCGCCTGGTTTTAAAATAGTTGTCCGGAAGGTGCTTGTATCTTTTGTTTTATCCGGATTTGCTAGCGCAGATATATACGTAAACACATCATGATTCCAGTAATGTTTGGAATCCGGGTTAGCCATCAACCCTTCATTGCCTTTGTAATTAACAAATGCATTTGGTTTTAATGTAAATTCTTCATCATCTGTGCGACTCTTGAAATGAATGGTATAATACCATTGCTGTTTCTTCGGATGCATTGAATCCGCCACATAGGTAACATCATATTTACCCATTTGCACTGGCAATCCTTTTATCAGGGTTATATTTTCACCAGCCTCTTTTGCATCCATTCCCTCCATGGTCAGACCACCTCTGTTTAGCGATAATATTTCTTTTTTGGAAGATGATAACAGAATGCCCAGCAGTACTATTCCAAATCCAACGTGTGCAATGGAACCCCCGGAAAGTTTTAGTTTCCCTTTCAACCCAATCCAGATATAGGCTGCGTTGGCAATTATGGCATACACGCTGCAGGCAACTGCTGCCCAGATAGCGATGAGGAATCCAAAAGTCTGTTTGTGGTAATTGATATCACCAAACTGCAGGACCAATGTTGCAGCAACAGCTGAAATAATGGTGGGGATGGCAATCCCTTTCCAGAAAAATTTACCCGGAGTATTTTTATAGCGCAGGTATTGTGTTACTGCAGTAAGTAATCCCAGAATAATTGCTACAAAAATCTGGATCTGGTTATACGCATATTCCGCATCCTCTGGTGGAGCTATTTTAGTGTTGAACACCTTATTAAAAACAGGAAGTGAAGTTTTGCCAATGATCACGAGAGCAGAAAGGAAAAACACCAGCGAGCCAATAAACATCCAGAACTCACGGGATGAAGAACTCTCTTCTTTGGTTATAGCTGGAACCTGTTTCTGTATCTGGTATACTAAAAATCCAATTCCGATAATTAAGCTCAAAAATGCAATTCCAGGAATAGCAATAAATCCAGATGCCAGCAGGAGTGCTATTGCAATAATCCCCGTTATTGCTTTCCCCTTTAATTTGGTTGCTAAAAAAACCGGTGGTAACCAGAGAAAGGTGTACAATAAGAGATATAACTGTGCATTCATGCCCAGATCCGTGAACGCATGCACAGAGGTTTCACCCAGTATACCGCTTCTTGTAAGGAAGGTAGAATACAATATGAAAAAGAAACTCAGTATAAGAAAAAGGAATGCTGAACGCAATGAATGTCCGCTATGCTTATAGATAAGCAGTGTGTGAATGCCAGAGATCATGATCAACCAGGGCACCAGTGATGCATTTTCAACAGGGTCCCAGGCCCAATAACCTCCAAACGTGAGGGATTCATAAGCCCAGGCAGCACCCATCATAATCCCAACACCCAATACAGCTGCTGAGAACAAGGCCCAGGGTAAGGCTGGTCTTATCCAATCTCCAAATTTCCGGGTCCATAAACCTGCCATTGCAAACGCAAATGGAACAATAGTACTTGCAAATCCCATGAACAGCACAGGAGGATGGATTACCATCCAGTAATTCTGCAATAAAGGATTCAGGTCATTGCCATCTTTGATCAGGGTTAGATAATCAGGGCGTACCGCATTATTAACATCAAAATCAATATGCATTCCCGCAGCACTGGCGAAGACTTCCGATTCCCTTAATAATATAAATGGATTGGAACCTAATTTATAACCGAAAATATAGAGGCCTGCCAGCATGGTTGCCAGGCAAAACTGTGCAAAGCTTACTACCGTCATCACTGGTGCTTCCCATTGCTTTGAAGTTTTGATGAGTATCAGTCCCAATACACAATGCCAGATGCTCCAGAGCAGGAAACTTCCTTCCTGTCCTTCCCAAAAACAGCTGAGCAGGTATTTTACCTCAAGGGATCTGCTGCTATGCTGCCAGGCGTATTTGTATTCGAAAAGGTGATTGGAGATAATATAAAAAAGTATAGCGAATATGGAAAACACGGAAATGCATTCTGTGATAAAGGCATAGCGTGCGAGTCTTTTCCAGTAACCCCCATCGATATCATTTTTGGATTGAGTGGCTTTGAAATAAGCGAAGCTGGCTACCAATGAAGCAACCAGTGAAAGTACGATAAAGAGATGTCCGAACTGACCGGGTAAACGATGCTCACCAATGTAATCCATTC
Organism: uncultured Bacteroidota bacterium; assembly: GCA_946479535.1. The sequence continues at coordinate 163 of CAMLGP010000082.1, read as the reverse complement.
CTCAGTTAATTATAGGTATCAGAACTTTTTTCGGCAGGAGTTGAAAGAGTAGTAGTATTATTAATATTCTTTTCAGCGTTCTTGATATCATCCTTATACTTTGAAGGGCAGTTGGTCTGGATGGTCTTGCACTCAAAAAGACCGTTAACATACTTGCCCTGTA
>CAMLGP010000081.1 GCA_946479535.1 uncultured Bacteroidota bacterium | reverse complement strand
GACGGTACTGATAAATGGGGTAAACTTTTAACCAGTCAGAGCAGAGCACTGGAGAAAGTAACATACAGGTTCTCCATGTATTATTTTACCGGTATTCAGCAATGGAACCTGGTGCTACAGGCTGATAAAGCAACGCAAAGAGAAGGGCCTTTCAGTAACAATACTACCTTTAACAATGCCTGGTACTTCGTTCCTCCATCTCCAAATAATACTCCCATTGAATTGCCTGGCGAACCGGAAAAAATGATGAAGAAGACCAGTGTGAATGTTCCGCCAAAATCAGCAGGCGGGTTTACTTTTACTACTACTAATTTTGATGACGGATGGGTGGCAACAGAACAGGCTGATTGGGTACAGGTAAGCAAAGGAGTAACGCGGATCCTGATTCACTATCCTAATAAGAGGGCAGACGAATACAATCCGGATTTGCTGGGTGGTTTGAAAAATGCGTGGGATGTGCTTGTTGCACCAAAATACAATACTGTAGGCAATTTACTATTCAGACCTGTTAGTGGCTGGCAATCTCTTGAATTTGCAGAGGCCGATGCCGTTGAAAAAAACGGCAAATCAGTTTATGTTGTTTTATTTAAAATGAATTATTCCAATGGCAGCGGAAAATTCATGGAATTCATTACTCCTGATAAACAAACCTTTGAACAGGAATTCGGGGCCTATCATCAGAGTACCTCCGGATGGGAGAAAATGGAAAGCATGGCCAATTATAACAAATTTGCAATTGCCGCTTCTGACCTCATCGGTAAATGGTCAAGTAATTTCAGTGGGGTTACGCAATATGTAAATGCCATAACTGGCCTTGATGCAGGCATGGATACACACGCATCAGCTGAAAATTTTCAAATAGGACCCGGCAATAGTTACAAATGGGACCTGGCAGTTGCCAGTGGCCCGGTGGGGAGTATTAAATTTCAGGGTGTAAAATCAATTGGAATTTTTTCAGTACCCAGTAACTGGACGGTTAATTTCTCTGATATCGAAGGAAAGCCGAAAACATATGACGCGTTTTTCTCCTGCATCAAAGGCTTGCGCATTTTATGGATTGATGGTAAGCCTTTTGCTAAGGTTGAATGATATTTCCTGTCTGCTGTTTGAAAAAACAGGTAAAACATTATTGTACTCAGACCTTGCCGCAACACTAAATTAATTTATCAATGGAAAGGTAGGGTTAGCAATCGACCTGTGTAAACCGCATTATTGACAGGTTACGGATTGTCCCGCATGTTTATTACGGAAATCCTGTTCAGCCTGATCACTGCAGACTTCCTGTGTAGCTGGAGCTGCGTCTATTCCTGCGGCGGCTTTACAGGTTTTGCATTCCTTTGTGTCCTCTTTTTTCTTTTTGCAGCCGTGTGAGGAAATAATACCAAGAAATAAAGCAGAGACTGTAACAATAAAAAATACTTTTTTCATGATCTTTAGTTTAATAATATATGAAAGGATTATTACTTATCAGAGCAGCCCATCAAAGAAACGATGATAGGAGAGAGCCTGATTTACCCCTGGGGGTAAATTAAAAGAAAAGGTGAAAGTTTACCAGTATGTGGTAGGGGAGAAATTATTTATTCAGCAACTCTCGTATTCTTACCATTGCTGAAGACCGTGAATTCGCATCTAATTTTAGGTAGGTGCTATTGATGTGTTTCTTAATAGTGTTGATGGATACAAAAAGTTCTTCCGCAATCTGTTGATTCGTTTTGCCAATATAAATGAGTTTCAGTACATCAAACTCGCGCTCACTCAACGGGCCAAGGAGATGTTTGTTTATTTTAGTCATACTGAACTCCGGCTGGCCTTTATTATTTGACTGTGCAAAATTTGAGATTGCTATTTCCAGTGTAGCCAGTACGGTTTTTTCATTAAATGGTTTGACGATATAGCCCCAGGGCTTCACCATTTTTGCCTTTTCAATGGTTTCCCTGTCTGAATACGAGGTAAGAAAAACAAAGGGTACCTGACAGGTCTTATTGATCAGGTGTGCAATTTCAATACCATCCATCTGGCTTCCCAGGTTGATATCCAGGATCACCGCATCGGGTGCGCTATTCTCCAAAAACATTTTCGCTTCCTCATCATCATAGGCAATACCACAAACACTGAAATCGTAATTATTCAGGTAATGCGCCAGGTTTTCTGCAATAACCGGCTCGTCTTCCACAATAAGTATCCTTATTTCGTTCATTTTCTTTTTTGAGTATTCAGGAGGCTTTTAATTTCCTGATATGAAGCATAACACATGCGCCATCATCATTGTATACTTCCAGTTTTGCTTTAAGTTTTTGGGCAAAGGCCTTGATCAGTTTATATCCGAAGGAAGGTGTCTGGTAAATATTCATTCCTGTAGGAAATCCTCTTCCATTATCCTTTACCTGCAACAGCATTCCATCTTCAGATTTTTTAAAGGTAATTTTTAGAACTCCCTGTTCCTTATCACAGAAAGCATATTTGAGCGCATTGCTGATCAGTTCATTTAGGACCAGGCCAACAGGTATAACCATATCCACATCCAGCAATAAGGGATCTACATCCGTTTCAAGTGAGATCCTGTTTTCAGTGGCATGATATGATTCAAAAAGGCTTTGACAAAGTTTGTTGATATAGTCTTCCATTTCTATGCTCATCAGGTTTTGTTCATTGTATAAATTCTGATGGATCAATGCCATACTATATACTCTGTTCCGGCTTTCTTTGATGGCCTGGGATGCCTGTCTGTCGCCAATGGTCAAAGATTGCAAATCAAGCAGGCTGGAGATTACCTGAAGGTTATTTTTTACACGATGGTGAATTTCTTTCATCAATACCTGAAGATCGTCTGCCTGACGCTGGATCAACAAGTTTTTTGATCGCTGCCTTCTATACAATAGAAAAATAGCCAGACTGGCAATTAATAATAACACGGCTCCAATAATCAATTGCAGGCGAATCCTTTTTTCCCTGGCAAGTTCGTGTATCTTCAGATCGTTCTCCCGTGATGCGGTGGCCTTGAGTGCCTGTTCTATTGCCAGTTGTGTTTTTTTAGTATCATTTTCACTTGCCAGTAATTTGTTGAATTCTTTTTCTCTACCTACAACTGAATCCTTTAAAAGATTTTCTCTCAGCAATACTGTTTTTAGATCTCTCTCTTTTGTTAAGCGGAGCAGGGCCAATTGGTTCTCTGAATTCAGGAGTGCTATATCCTTCTCCTTTTGCTGTGTTTCATATTTCGCTTCCGCATCCAGCATTGTTTCAGAATGTTGCAGCCTGATGATACTGTCTTTAAGTGCAAATAAGGTATCTGCTTCAACCAGTGCTTCCTTTAACCGACCAGTTTTTTTCAATAGACGATAGGCCACTTTCTCACTGGTATATTGATTCACCAATTCATTGCGGCCAGCAAGTAAAGCCTTATTTTCCAGGGCATATTTAATCGCTTTGTCTGGCTGATTCTCCTGCTCATAGAACTCTGCCAGGTATATATTGGCTAGCCCCGCGTAGGAGTATGAATGTTCCGCAAGGAATTTCCGCTTAACATTCTCCATAAACTCAACCTTCTTTTGAAACGGCTGCTTTTCCCAATCCACAAAATACAGGCTGTGTGAAGGATCTTTTGTGTAGTCCTTTTTGCCAGATTTTACAAATTGTTCCTGGTCCTTCATCATTGCGGCAAACTTTTCAACCTTTCCCCATTTATAATAGAGGTTGGCAAACTGGTAAATGATGGGTCCGTAGTCAAGCCTGATCCCTTTTGTTTTGGAAAGATCATAGGCCAGCTGATAATATTTTTCCGATTCTGTAAAGTTGTCCGCGCGCTCATACATCTGGGCGAGCTGACTATAGACAAGCCAGTTTTTATAGGGATTTTCCTGGTTATTCAGTAATTCGCACTGGCGGAAGTAGAAAACAGCAGAATCGGTCTTGTGTAATTGTTCAAAGAGTATCCCATTGAACATTAGGTATTTCATCCGCAATTCGTAAGGCGAGCTGGCAGATAAAAAGGCAGCAGATCTTTTTATGGCTAACAATCCTTCTTCCGTTTTTCCACTGTAGGATAACGCATTTCCAAGAGACTGGTAATACCGGGCAATGAACGGGTTATCTTCTGTTTTTTCAGCATATCCTTTTCCAATATTCAGGTACCAGGCTGCACTATCCAGGCGATGCCTGTAGAATTGCTTCATACTTTCGGAAAATAATGTATCTGCTTTTTCCCGGTCAGTTCGTAACCCATTAAGCAAAATATCAACAGACTGAGAATTGCCCGGTCTGATAGAAGCAGCCAGATAAAAAATAGTTGCGATAATCCCTTTCATGCCTTGGTTTAAATGGGTTTCTAAATTTACCCTTTATTTCAGTAGCTGCTATTGGAAGGTGCCTGACGCTAAAGGTCGTAAATGGCTTTGTAGGGTTGCTAACCCAAAAGGGTAATTTCCCTTTCTTTCAGAAATAACATAGCACGCATAAATGGTCCAGACAAGGAGAGTAGGTATGGACATATTCCCCCTTTCGCTTTCTTAACCCGGCTATATGCGGCCCCAATACCTGATTAGTTCTCGATCCTGTGTGCCCCTGGTCATCCAAAAAAAGGTACAACCTCTGCAGATTGGGGGAGAAGCAGCAGACCTATATTAATAATATAGAGGGCCCACTTTAGTCCTGCAAAGCCTTAAAAACCGGTCATTTCCCCAGAAACCTTAAAATTGGCTTTAATTAAGTTCAAATATTTCCACAATTATTTGATATTCATTGGTATGTAGAGGCTTAGACGTTGCTAATCGGTTGCTTACACCCTGCTTTACCAAAGCGCTCCGAGCGCTTTGGTAAAGCCAAAGGTTAGCGCCAATTTGCAACTAAGAAGAATCGACAATACAAGCCCTATGCAAGACCAGTTTTAGGGTGCAAATTTGAAAGCATAAAGGCGGAAAAACCGGTAGGGACCCGTTCACAAAACCACTGGTATATTTGTACTTCAAAATTCAGTTCATGGCATTTGTTGATTGGCTTCGGCAGCCGTGGCCCTGGTATGTTGCGGGTCCCCTGATTGGTTTAGTTGTGCCGGTACTACTCATCATTGGCAATAAAACTTTTGGTGTGAGTTCTTCCATGCGGCATATCTGTGCAGCCTGCCTGCCTTCCAATATTTCTTATTTCAAATACGATTGGAAAAAAGAGAAGTGGAATTTATTTTTCGCCGGTGGTATCATACTGGGTGGAATCATTACCATGGCTTTCCTTGCTAATCCCGATCCGGTTAAGATCAACAATAATCTGGCAACAGATCTGGCAGGATATGGGATCACTGATTTAACTGGTACAGTACCCAAACAATTATTTAGCTGGTCAAACCTTTTAACGTTAAAAGGATTGATAATGATGGTAGGAGGTGGATTTCTGATAGGCTTTGGTACCCGGTATGCGGGTGGTTGTACCAGCGGACATTCTATAATGGGGATAGCTACCCTTCAATGGCCTTCATTGGTGGCAACCTGCTGTTTTATGATTGGAGGTTTTATAATGGCTAACCTGATATTGCCCTATATACTTGCCCTTTAATAATAATTGACTATGCAAACGATCAATACGGATTTTGAAGTAAGCTCACTTGATGAAGTTGGTGTAAATGAGAGCAGACTCACAGATAAATGGTACCAATACCTCAGATATACAATTGCGGGTATGGCATTCGGGGTAATATTGATTAAATCAGAAGTAATCAGCTGGTTCAGGATACAGGAAATGTTTCATCTCCAATCCTTCCACATGTATGGGGTGATTGGTAGCGCAATTATTGTTGCTGCCTTATCAGTGTGGCTGATCAAAAGATTCAATATAAAAACCATATACGGAGAGAAAATTGAATTCCATAACAAACCGTTTAACAAGGGACAAATAGTTGGAGGATTGCTGTTTGGTTTGGGCTGGGCAATAACAGGTGCCTGCCCGGGTCCATTGTTTGCACAAATTGGATCAGGTGCTACGGTAGTTGCCGTTACATTATTAAGCGCAATTGCAGGTACCTGGGTCTATGGATATTTCAAAGAGAAATTGCCTCACTAAGCCCAATCTTATTCTATAATTTTAAGAACCATTTCTTCTTATATAGAAAGTATAGTATTGCCAACTGAATTATCAGAACACCTGTCCATGCCAATGCTGGATGCCAGGCTTTATTTGCCTGATTAATTAAACCGCCAAATAAAAAATCAGACATGTATTCAAAATTGACAATTCCGTGTGCTGCCATATAGATGAGAATAGAATTAGTACCAATCCAAACAAAAGGCATACTCCATCTTTTATATCCCTTAATGTCAATGATCCAATAAAACAGTGCAAAAAGAACCAGGCTCCAGCCACCTGCAAAAAGAACATAAGAGCTGGACCATAAGTTTTTGTTAATTGGAAAAATAAACCCCCACAACCATCCAACAATAGTTAAGATAATCCCTGAAATAAATAATAGGAGAGCTGTTTTGGAACTCCTTTTTTCTCCTGGATGGCGGTAAAGGTACTGTCCTGTAAAAATGCCGAGCATGGCTGATCCAATAGCGGGGATTGTTGAGAATAAACCTTCAGGGTCATATACAATGCGGTGTAATTTGCCGGGTAATAGAATCCGATCTATATAAGCAGCCAAATTTCCTTCAGGTGTCAAAACTCCAGCTCCAAATCCTGGTACCGGTATCAGCATCATTGCCCCCCAATAACCTATCAGCAAAGCAAGAAATATAATTATTTGCTCCACTAACCTGAAGTTGAGAAATATAATTGCTGCAAAAAAGCAACTTAGCGCAATTCTGCCCAGCACGCTTGCAAATCGGGTATTTTCATAACCATTAAACTGCAGAGAACCATTTACTACCAAACCCAGCAGAATGAGTATAATTGTTCGCTTAATCAGGGAACGGTATATCCTTGTCTTGGCAGCCTTTTTATCCAGGGCCTGATCCAATTGCCTTCCAAATGAATACGGTATACTTATTCCTGCAATAAATATGAAAAGAGGGAATATCAGATCATAAAAGGTAAATCCATTCCATACGCTGTGGTGCAACTGATTACTGATGGTCAGGAATATTTTTTCTACCGGCCTTACATCGTTGCTGATGGCGATTTGCCAATCCACTGTACTTTGCCGGAGTAAATATTTTTCTCTTATAACGGCAGCTATTCCATGAAAAATTCCTTCCCCGCAAATTATCCAGAACATATCAAAGCCACGTAATGCATCTAAAGACTGCATACGCCGGTATGCAGATTTTACAACTGTAGCCTGGTTTTGGGTTTCTGACACTGGTCTCGCAATAGTTAAACAGCCAATATGAGCGATTTTTCAACCTTAAGATTTAAAAGAGCAAACTTTATTTACGAAACCGATTTCGGATATATACCAGGCACGCTGGAGACCTGATCTTCCCCTGGTACATATACTCCCTCATTGGAACTGGCCAGGCAGAGGGGGACAAATTACTCCTAATCATGTTTTTACTTCAGGTGATGAAGCTGAACTATTTTTAACGGCAACTGCCAATGGATTGAAAAAGGTAACACTTGAAATGAGAACCAGATAATTGAATAAAAACCTGTGAAAAATAAATAGGGTGCTAACCGTATGGGCAATCTGCGCGAATTGAAAATTAGAACTAAAGCGTAGAAAACCCATACACAAAATTGCTGTATTATGAACGTTTTGCTAATTGCAATAACCGCCTTAAAGAGAGTATTGCTTATACTCGGGTTTCCACTGCTTGTCCTAAGTTGTTCCAAAAAGAATAATTCAGGAGGAGGGGGTACACAGCCGCCCCAGGTAGTAGAAGCTGAAATAACCATTAACACTGCTGAGAACAATCAGACTATTCGTGGGTTTGGTTGTGCAACGGTCTTTGCTCCTCCAAATACCACTCCTTTAACAGCGGATGAATTTGACAGGTTATTCCTTTCTGGTAATGGACAGGTGGGCCTGAATTTTCTCCGGATAAGAGTTGCTTCCGATGATGCCTGGAGGGCAACTGAACTGGCCAATGCAAAAGCGGCCATTCAACGCGGAGCAAAAGTGTTTGCTACGCCCTGGAGCCCGCCTGCCAGAATGAAAACCAATAATAATATTATAAAAGGAAAGCTGATTCCTGATAGTGCGGCTAATTATGCCAGATACCTGAATGATTTTGCAAATTATATGTCCGCTAACGGCGCACCATTATATGCAATATCTGTTCAGAATGAGCCTGATTGGGAACCTGATTATGAAGGTTGTGTATGGACAGCAACCGAGATGCGGGATTTCCTCAAAAATCAGGGAGGGTTGATCACGGCTACAAAGCTGATAGCACCGGAGTTGGTCAATAATAACCAGACCTATGTGAATACAATTTTATCTGATGATGCTGCTGTAGCAAACCTGGATATTCTGGGAACACATTTATATGGTGGAGGGATAGTTGAAAATGCCCTGGCAAAGAATAAGCATGTAGAAGTATGGATGACTGAGCACCTGGATACTGCAACAACGCAGGCTGCCAATCTGAATACTGCAGTTGAGATCCATGATTGCTTTACCAAAGCAAATTTTACAGCCTATATCTACTGGTATGGCAAGAGGTTTTATGGAATTGTAGGGCAGGATGGGGCAGTTACCAAACGTGGGTTTATGATCTCCCAGTTGTCCAGAT
>CAMLGP010000080.1 GCA_946479535.1 uncultured Bacteroidota bacterium | reverse complement strand
GCCAGATGGAGCTCAGGCCATCTGTTTATTAGATATTAATATATGGCCTTCGGTTCATCTGATTATTTTATATTTTATTTAGGCCAGATGGAGCTCAGGCCATCTGTTTATTAGATATTAATATATGGCCTTCGGTTTATCTAATTATTTTATGTTTTATTTATTTCAGCCAGATGGTGCTCAGGCCATTTATTTATTATTTTAGGTTACATGGCCTTCGGTTCATCTGATAGTTTCTTATTTTTTTTAGCCAGATGAAGCTCCCGGTAGAATATGTATTTACTTTTTCTCAGGAGCTGGATACAGCACCTATAAATATACTTAAATTCGTACTAATAAAAATTCATGACACCGGAACGAAAAGAAAAATTATTGCGTGTTCTTTCCAAACGACAAAACGATATAACCGTTGTACTGGAAAACGTTTTTGACCCCCATAATATTTCAGCGGTAATGCGTACCTGTGATGCGGTAGGAGTCCAGGATATCTATATTTTAAATACGAAGATCCCCCGACACAAGAAATGGGGAACCCGCAGTTCTTCCAGTGCCGCCAAATGGCTCACCGTTCATCAATTTGAGAATGCAGAAGAATGCTTCAATTCTTTGCGGAAACGCTATTCCACCATTTTAACAACCCATCTAAGCAGTGATGCCGTAGGTTTGTATGAACTGGATCTTACAAAATCGATAGCACTGGTGTTTGGGAATGAACATAGTGGGGTAAGTGAGGAGATCCGGGCACTGGCAGATGGTAATTTCATCATTCCCCAGGCAGGGATCATTCGTTCTTTAAATATAAGTGTAGCCTGTGCCGTTACCTTATACGAAGCCTACCGGCAAAAGTATAAGGCCGGTCATTACAACCAGGCGGGAATGGACAGCGTCATAAAACAGAATCTTTTGAAAGAATGGAGTATTTATGAAGAAAATAGCTAGTCTTGAGACTATGTCAATGTTCAGGTCAATGATGGTGGTCATGGCATTATTCGCAGTACAATGTCTGGCCGCACAGGAGATAAAATCCGCGTTGCAAATAAGATCAATTAAGATCACTGACCTGGAAAAAACCATTTCGGAAAGCAAAACGCCAATGGTAATAAATTTCTGGGCAACCTATTGCAAGCCCTGTGTTGCTGAGATCCCTTATTTCCAGGAGGAAGTGAAGAAACAAAAAGCAAAAGGCGTACAATTAGTGCTGGTTAGCCTGGACCTGAAATCCTATTACCCTCAAAAGATAAGAACCTTTGCCGCCAGTCGCAGGTTTACCGCTCCCATTCTCTGGCTGAATGAGACTGATGCAGATTACTTCTGCCCAAAAGTTGATCCCCAATGGTCTGGTGTATTACCAGCCACTCTCTTCATCAATAATAAAACAGGGTACCGTAAATTTTACGAAGACGCTCTTTCCCGGGAAACCCTGAAGAAAGAAATCATGGCTATACTTGATTAATGGCAGGTCTTAGTCCTGCGGAATGGACTCTGTCTGCCTTTCAAACACCGTATCCGTATCCTCATTTGCATGCTGCAGCAGATGCACAAAATAAAGGCCTGCTATAAGACTGATGATTGCCAGGATAATCCCTGTTACGCTCTGGGAATAAATGCCTTTTGCGAGGCAAAAGCCTACCAGTACCATAAAGCCAATTACAAGCAGGCGTTGGAAGATTGGTCTGTGGATCATAAGCCAGGTTTTTGTGGTGATAAAAGTGGGGAACTCAGGTATAGGATGATTCCATAAAATATTTCCACAAAAAATCCATAAGAATTTGTAAAAAAAAGCCCCGGCTCCGCTGAAAGCGGGGCCGGGGCTGATAACATGAACAGGTCAATTATTTTTTAATAATGCTCTTTAATTTAGACTCTTTTATTTAAACTCTTTTAATACCGCAACCAACAGACCTGGATTCTTTTACAGAAACTGGTAAGCCGGTTTTCACCTCATCAATTGCCTTGATCAGGTATTGTTTGGTAACGCCATCTGCATCTCCTGCGTTGTTGTCAATAGCACCATGGTAAACCAGTTTGCCATTCTTGTCAAACAGGAAGCATTCCGGCGTACGATTGGCTCCAAATACGTCTGCCATTTTTGAATTATTATCAATCACATAATTGAAAGTATAGCCTGATTGTTTGGCATAAGCCTTCATATCATCAAATGAATCACCATCGGTACGGGTTGCTTCATTTGGATTCAGCAGTATCACACCAATTTCACTTTCCATTGCATGTTTTGCTGCTGCAACTGTTCTTGCCTTATATCCCCTTACAATAGGGCAGGTATTGCAGCTGAACATTACCAGCAAACCATTCTTCTTTGTTGCATCTTTGAAAGACACTTCCTTACCGGAGATATCCTTCATTTTTACTTCTGGATTTGGTAAAGTTGCACCAATGGGAAGAGGGTCAGCAGGGGCTATCGTAAGAAAGACAAGCGCCAGAGCCGGCAATGCCAAAAACATAGTCTTTTTCATATATGGTTATTTTAAGGTGTATACAAATTTCCGGAAATTTTATAAGGAATGGATACCACCTGCCAGATTTTTATTCCTTTCGTCCACATGGTGTTTGAGGGAATTTATGCTCACATTGAGCTCAAAGCCAATTAATAATACCAGGGAGTTGAAGTAAATAAGCAACATCAGGATCAGCAGGGTACTGATGGATCCGTAGAGCTCATTATAGCGGGAGAAATTGTTTACCCAGTAAGAAAAGCCTGCTGTGAATACGATCATTAGAAAGGTGGCCAATATGGAACCGGGGCTGATAAATTTCCATCTTTTGTGAACAGCTGGTGCGTAGCGATAGATGAATGATATGGAAAAGAAAAAGAGCAAAACTATAACTACCCATTTGAAATTTACGATGAGCCAGATAAGTGTTTTGTCTGTAATACCCAGCCAGCGTAAAACAGCTCCCTGCATGATCAGGGTGATTATTGTTGCAAAGAATAACAAAAATAAAATGAAGGTGAGGCGAATGGCTACCCATCTGGTGGCAAAGGTTTTTCTTTTCCGGAACCCAACATAGTTCTTGTTAAAGGACCGCATGATACCCATTATAGCATTTGAAGAAAAGAACATGGCCAATAAAAATCCGGTTGAAAGTAATGCCGTCCGCTGGTTATTCAGGATATCCGATAGGAATTTGATCAGTCCCTCATTATTTTTTTCACCCGGTACCACATCCTTTATCAGGTCAAACATTTCCTGGATAAAATTCTTTGGTATGGGTAGATAGGGAAGCAGGGTGAACAGGAAGATGACCGTAGGTGGTATGGTCATAATAAAATTATAGGCAATGGCGGAAGCCCGTTCAGTAAAACCTGAACGCTGAGCCTGCTGAAAGAAAAATCGTACCACATCAAAAAGAGGAATGCGCTGGAATCCGGGCAGAAATATCTTCTTACTTTTCCTGATAACAAGTTTTGATGGCGGAGATACCAGCAACCTTCTTTTTATCCGGGTGAGTAAATGCATATTCCAAAATTCTACTTAATATTCCGTTTATTCAATTCCTGCTGGTAGAGTTTTGCATTTTTTATGTGATCAGCATAATTGGTAGTAAATATATGCGTACCATCAAATGCAGGACTGGCCACAAAATAAATATACTCAGTCTTTGGTGAGTCTAAAACGGCATCTATAGTTTCCAGTTGTGGCGTGCATATTGGTCCCGGAGGGAGTCCTTTATTTATATAAGTGTTGTAGGGCGAAGGAGTATCCAGGTATGCATTCAGAATGCGGCGTAACTCAAAATTCCGCATAGCGAATTTAATGGTTGGATCAGCCTGTAGTGGCATTCCTTTAGCTATCCGGTTCAGGTATACGCTTGCAATATTGGGTTTGTCTGATCTGGCATTGGTTTCTTCATCAATAATGGAAGCCAGCGTTGACACAGCTGCCGGGGACATATTCAATTTTGCGGCCTTTTGTTTTCTATCATCCGTCCAGAATGTTTTATAAGCCGTATAGAAATGCTGAAAGATCTCTCCCGGCCTGCTATTCCATTTCATTGTATAGGTATAGGGCATTACCGCCGTCATTACAATATTGGTATCAAGATCATACTTCTTCAGGGAGTCCGGGTTGTTGAGAAAGCTGATGAACTGAAGAGAATCAGATTCAAAATTCTTTCCTGCCCTTGAAGCAAGCGCTTCTTTTGTGCGGAGTTTTGTGATTACAAAATTGACTGGTGTCTGGTTTCCATTCTTCAGCATTCTTACCAGGTCTGCCAAACTCATGCCCGGTTTCATTTTATATTTACCCGGCTTAATGGTTTTGTATTTTAATAAGCGGGCCGTACTGGAAAACCAGCCGGTGCTTTTGAGAAATTTATTCTGTATCAGTTGGTTCTTTACATCTTCCAGACTGGAACCCGTGTGGATATAGAGGTATTCATTATTGGGATCTGCCACTTTTACCGCTGCGCCCAGGAACTTCAAGGCAAAGAACCCGGCGGTTGCAATCAGTAAAATAAGGGCAGTAAGAATTATCTTTTTTTTCATCTGATTTGGTCCCGATAGCTATCGGGATAGCTTTTTACCAGGGTTGGATTATTATGTTCCAACAAATTAAATAAAAAACCCTGTCTTTGAAACAGGGTTTTACTAAATATTATGACCGGGTAATTACCTGCCGGCATCAAAAGGAATTGCGTTTGGTTTAGGAGTAGTGGGCGCTACAGGTTGTGCACCCTGAGAAGTTGGCACTGTTGCCCCTCTAACATCGGATGCAGGAGCCGCACCACCTGTACTGCCACTCAGGAAGAAGGTGGAAAGAAGGCAGAGCACAGCAATTACTCCGGCAAAGATCCAGGTGCCTTTTTCAAGCACATCTGTAGTTTGCTTAACGCCCATGAACTGGGTGCTGAAACCAGCTATATTTCCGGCAAGACCGCCACCCTTGGGGTTTTGAATCAATACAAAAAGCCCTAATATGAAGGAAGCCAGTATGATCAGTATCACAAAAATTATAGTCATGTCACAACTGCTTTAAATGGTCAATTTTGGCAGCAAAATAAGCGCTTTTGGAGGGATTGAGCAAACTTAATTTGCGGTAGGTTTCAATGGCTTTTTCATGATTTCCCTGTTTTTCCCAAACTTGCGCCATTGCCTCTGTGACCACTTCTTTTCCAGTCAGGGAATGCGTTGCCATCTGGGTTACTTTTTTATCCTCTGGCCCGCTTGCAGTGGGTGCTCCACCCGCAGTTTCCGGTACCTTTTTCAGGGTCTTCAACCATTCAGTGAAACTCCTGAGCTGCTGCCCAAACCGATCTTTGGGCTTCTCTTCCTCCCTGAATTTTATTCCCAGGGAAGCGAAATAATCAACCGTATGATAGGGTTCAAAACTGAGTTTGGCAGTTTCAGGATTAAAGGGTTCAATCTTTAATCCGGGAAGGGGAGGAAGATCAGTATTTACTGGTGTGATTTCTTCTGCTTCATTCAGATCCTCCGAACCCATGGGTTCAACGGGTTGCTCATGCACACTTTCAACAGGGTTTATTTCAGGTTGTGATGAATAGCTAATTCCATCATCATATTCAACCGGAGCTTTGTTGTGTACAACCGGTGGGGCAGGTTCTGTCTTTTCTTCTATCCTTTCAGATAACTCAACTTCTGTCTCTGTGTTCTCTGCAGGTTCCTGGATAACTTCAATGGCTTGCACCTCTTTATCTTCCAGCGGTTCAATATTCTCAATTAAAGGGTCACTGGCTACTTCAGTTTGTATTTCTTCAACAGGAGCAATTACCTGGTCTACACGCTCAAATACGGGTTCAGATAATTTTTCTTCAACAGGGGAAATTACTTCTTCTACACGCTCAAGTACGGGTTCAGGTAATTTTTCTTCAGCAATAAAGCTGTCTTGCCTTGGAGGCTCTTCAACTTCATTACTATTCTCAATTGCCGTCCCTGTTGTTTCTTCCGTTGCCACCAAAGGCTGAATGGGAATAACTTCTGCCTGGTCGTTATTCTTTGAGAAAACAACTTCATTGAGCCTGCTGCTGATTACATAATCAAACCAGAGATCATCCTGGAAGTACAGTATTGCTTTCTGGGATTGTTTTGAATATTGGGAAGAGTTCTCTTCCTTCAGTTTCCTGGCCAGCAGGAATTGCACAGGCCCAAAATAAGGATACTGCGTTGTGAGCCGTTGCAATTCACTCACGCTACATTCGGCGAGGGAATTCTTTTTAACAATAGACCTTACCAATTCGTTGATGGCATTGTTCATGGCCACAATTTAAGAGTAATGCCGCTTTATAGCAAAACGAGTGCCTTTTTTATGTATTGAATATTACCAGTTTGAGAAGATCTTATTGAATATATCGTCCGTTAAACTGCGGACGATCTCATCCCCCAGTGTGCTTTCAGCCTGCTGGATGGATTGAGAAGCTGCAAATTCAAAACTACGGCTTACATCATAGTCAGTTGTCTTGTTTGCCCTCTGATCATTAACAGTGATATGAACGCCAACCGTCAACCGGTTTGAAGCAACCTGCTGCTGGGAAATGCCGGATGTACTGAATCCGTAGCTGGAAACATTGCCACTGATTATCCAGTCCGCATTATCATTATTGGTTTGTGAAAGCCGTGTTTGTCCAGTGATCTTCTGACGCAATTTATCAGTCAGGCGGGGACTTAATGTGGGATTAACATAAGGCGCCTTGTTCTCTATAAAATTTATTTTAATAGTTTTGATACTATCAGGAACAACAGCTTCATTGAATTTATAGATGTTGCATCCTGTATTTACCAGACTGGTAAAGAATAGGAATGCAGCTAGCGGGATCAGGATAACCAGGCGGTATGCGGTCTTTCTATTCATCAATATTATATTCTTTCAATTTCCGGTATAGTGTTCTTTCGCTGATGCCAAGGTCAAGCGCAGCGTCCTTACGCTTGCTTTTATGTTTCTTTAATGCTTTAACGATGAGCTCTTTTTCCTTGTCCATAATATTCAGGCTTTCCTCTACTTCTTCATGCTCATGAATATCCTCGTGTGAATTAAGTGCAACGGTTGACTGCTGTGCTGGCTGATAATTTGTTGCTGGCTGCATCAGTACGGGTTGAAAATTAAGGGCATCAGCTGTTTTCAATTCTTTCAAATCATTGATAAAAGAAGGATTGTTGCTAATGATGCCGGGATTCTGCAATACATCAAGGAACATACGTTTCAATTCCGTTACATCCTTTTTCATGTCGAAGAAAAGTTTGTAAAGGATCTCCCGTTCGTTTGCAAAGCTTTGACCGTCTGCCTGTCCATTGCTATGCGCCAATACCGGTAACCGGTTATTGCTATAGGGTTGCAGGTATTTATTCAATTCGTTTGCAGTAAGCATTTTTTCCTGTGAAAGAACTGAGATCTGCTCTGCAATATTCTTCAATTCCCGCACATTGCCGGGCCAGGGATAGTTAATTAACAGGTTTTTGGCGTCCTCTTCCAGTTGCACGGATGAGGCTTTATACTTATCAGAAAAATCAGAAGCAAATTTTCGGAACAAAAGATATATATCTTCTTTACGGTCTCTCAATGCGGGTACCCTGATAGGCACGGTACTTAAACGATAATAAAGATCTTCCCTGAATTTTCCCTGCTGTACCAGCTGAAGCAGATCCTTGTTGGTTGCCGCTATTACTCGCACATCAGTTTTCTGCACTTTGCTTGATCCCACTCTGATAAATTCACCACTTTCCAGCACACGTAACAAACGCGCCTGGGTTCCCATTGGCATTTCACCAATCTCATCAAGGAAAATGGTACCGCCATTTACTGTTTCAAAATATCCTTTGCGGCTATCTACAGCTCCTGTGAAGGAACCCTTTTCATGTCCAAATAATTCCGAATCGATTGTACCCTCTGGTATGGCGCCGCAATTCACAGCAATAAATGCATTGTGTTTGCGGGTAGATAAAGCATGGATGATATGCGCAAATGCCTCTTTACCTACACCACTTTCCCCAATGATCAATACAGTGAGATCCGTATTGGATACCTGCGATGCTACCTGCAATGCATAGTTGAGGGCAGTGGAATTGCCAATGATCCCAAACCTGTTCTTTATAGATTGAATGTCCATTTCTTCTTTTGTTAATTACGGCAACACATGACCTAACAGCGTTCCCTGTGTGCAATCCGTTACTTTTACTGTAACGTAATCCCCTTTTTTTAGTTCAAAATTGCCTTTGGGAAAAACAACAACCTTGTTTTGGCTGCTTCTTCCCATCCAGTCTGCATCACTTTTCCGGCTATTACCTTCTATCAGTACCTTAAAGCTTTTACCGATATCCAGCTTATTATTTTGGAAGGAAAGCCTGTTCTGTACTTCCACTATCTCCTGTAATCTTCTCTTCTTGATCTCCTCAGGAACATCATCCTTATACCTTTTTTGTGCCAGTGTGCCCGGCCTTTCACTGTAAAAAAACATATAGCTGTAATCATATCTGCTATATTCCATGATCTCCAGTGTTTGCTGGTGATCCAGTTCTTCTTCAGTACAAAATCCTGCAATTATATCTGAACTGATCCCGCACTCCGGCATGATTTCCCTGATGCGGTCCACTTTAGCCATGTACCACTCCCGCGTATAGGTCCGGTTCATCAATTGCAATATCCTTGAAGATCCGCTCTGCACCGGCAGGTGAATATATTTACAGATATTGTCATACC
>CAMLGP010000079.1 GCA_946479535.1 uncultured Bacteroidota bacterium | reverse complement strand
GTGGGCGCACATAATGGTATGATGGCGTATGGTAATCGAACAGGACTTTATAAAATGGATCGAGTTTATAAACAGCGAAGCTTCCGGGAATTGATCCATAACTATTTTGGATTGCGATTGCCCAATGTGAAGATTGCCGTTACAGGTAGTGGTCGCGTGGCACATGGCATACTCGAGATCATGAACCTGATGGGCATTCATGAAGTGGAGCCAGACGAATACCTGATAAGGCGATTTTCCTATCCTGTGTATACGCAATTAAGAGGCGCTGACCTTTATACCCATAAGACCACGCTTAATTACAGTCGCATTGATTTCCATGATTATCCCGATAGGTATAAATGCAAGTTCCTTCCGTATGCAGCTCAAACGGACATACTGTTGAATGGGGTATTCTGGGACAAGAATGTACCCCGATTGTTCGAAAAGGAAAATGTTCACTCCGATAATTTCATCATTCAGACCATCGCTGATATCACTGATGATGTGGATGGCTCGGTTCCCATTAACCTGGGTGATCAATCTATTGAAGATCCCATCTATGGAGTGGACCGCACCAGTTTTGCCAAAACGCCTCCTTATCTCTCCAATTCTCTTGATGTAATGGCAGTTGGTAACCTGCCGAATGAATTGCCTCGTGATGCCTCCCGCTATTTCGGTGAGCAATTGATCAAGTATGTGCTGGAATACCTCGTCAATGGGAGCTCAAACATTATTAACCGTGCAACGATTGTTGAAAAAGGAAAGCTGACAAAGGATTTTCAGTACCTGAAAGATTATGCGGGGTAGGTACGCAGGCCAAGGTTCGTGTCTCATGAACCAATAAAGCGGGAAGGTGGTTCGTGAGACACGAACCATGGCGGTTAGACATGAACCATGGCGGTTAGACATGAACCATGGTGGTGAGACACGAACTATGGTGGTGAGACACGAACCATAGTGGTGAAATAAGAGCCATGGCGGTGAGACACCACCCATGGTGGTTATAATTTCAGGTAATAGGGTTTTAATAGATCAGTAAACGCTTTCGTATACAGCTGCTTTTCCTCGCAAATAGAAAATTCTACCGTTCTGACTTCTGAAGTTTCTATATTACTTCCTTTTAGCATTATCCTGAAAGGGGAATGTTCAGTTGATTGTGATACCAGCACTTTCTCATGAATATGAAGTGAGTGATTTTTAAGAAGCAATTCAATTTCGCTGTTTCTTTTATAGGGTAATAATAGATAGAAAATACTCCCTGCCTCCAGTAGTGTAGCTATTGCTTTCAGTAATTCATCCAGTGAAAGTCCGCCACTGTGATGGGCCATATTTTTAATGGCATCCGGAGATTCCAATTCATTCTCATAAAAAGGAGGATTACTAAAGATCACATCATACTTATGGGAAGAAGCCAGTGTTTTGATATCGGCATGTACTATTTCAATTCTATTCTTCCATGGAGAAGCTTCCAGGTTTTCTCTTCCCTGCATTGCAGCGTTTTCTTCTATCTCTACCGCATCGATAAGAACTTCCTCATTCTTCTGTGCAAATAGTAAGGTCAATAGCCCGGTTCCAGCTCCTATATCCAATGCTTTTTTTATTTTATTGCCACTTTCAGCAGCATCCTTAGCCAGCCAGGCTCCAAAAAGGCAGGCATCGGTTGTTACCTTCATGGCTGTTCGATCCTGATAGACCGTGAACTGCTTGAATTGAAACCAGGAGTTTGGCAAAGGCGATGATTTATTGTAGAGTATTAGGGGAAGCCGGTATTAACAAAAAAAGAAAGTCTAAAATACTGCTCTTGCAGATGCGCTTACTGACAGATCAGCGAATTCTCCTGCCAGGTATTTATAATGTCCGGTTATCGCGATCATTGCTGCATTGTCAGTGCAATATTCAAAAGCAGGAATAAATGTGTTCCATCCATTCTTTTCACCGGTTTCTTTAAAGGCTTTACGCAATCCGCTGTTAGCAGATACACCACCGGCCAGGCAAATATCCTTTATGCCTGTTTGTATTGATGCTTTCTTCACCTTGTTCAACAATATGGTAATGATCCTGTGCTGGATAGATGCACAGATATCTGCCAGGTTATTTTCTATGAATGCTTTCTTTTCTTCGGCAGTGGCCATAAACTCTTCTTTATAGATATTACTCTTCCCTGCATTTTGAAGAAAATACAGAATGGAAGTCTTTAAACCACTAAAGCTGAAATTCAGACCAGGAATTTTTGGTTCCGGAAATTGAAATCTTCCCGGATTCCCCTGTTGCGCATATTTATCAATCAATGGTCCACCAGGATAAGGTAGGCCCAATAATTTTGCTGATTTGTCAAAGGCTTCACCTGCAGCATCATCGATAGTTTCACCAATCACTTTCAATTGGATAGGGGATTCACAAACTACGATCTGGGTATGTCCTCCACTTACCGTTAAACATAAAAAAGGAAAGGATGGTTTATTATCCGGGATCAGGTTTGCGAGCACGTGAGCCTGCATGTGATGCACCGCCACCAGTGGTTTGTTCAATGACAGCGCCAGTGATTTGGCAAACTGTGATCCCACCAGTAATGATCCTATAAGACCAGGTGATTGGGTAAATGCTATGCAATCAAGGCTGGATAATTCCGTATCCGCCTTCTTCAATGCGGCCGTTACCACTGGAACTATGTTCTGTATGTGTGCGCGGCTCGCGAGTTCCGGAACCACACCGCCATACTGCTCGTGTACTTTCTGATTCGCTATGATATTTGAAAGAATTTTCCCATCCCTGCAGACTGCAGCAGAAGTTTCATCGCAGGAAGATTCTATTGCTAATAAGGTAACTGACATAGATTTACTTGGACCTGATCGCTACTACCGGGTTCATCCGGGATGCCTGCAAGGCAGGTATAAAGCCCGCCAAAACGCCAACCACTATGCAGATCACAATGGCGAGTACCATATACTGGGTGGATACGTATACCGGGAAATGAAGTGCAAATGTGAGTACCTGTGTAAGAATGAATACAAGAGTTAATCCTATTAGTCCTCCAATAATACAAAGAAAGGCAGATTCCAGCAGGAATTCTGTGAGTATAATATGGCTCTTGGCTCCAATCGCTTTCTTTAATCCAATCTGGCTGGTTCGTTCACGCACCGTCACAAACATGATATTGGCCACACCAAACATACCCACAATCAATGACAGCGCGGCAATGGCCCATCCTCCTATATTCAATGATACAAACGCCTGACTGATAGATTCACTAAAGTCATTGATATCATTCAACGCAAAATCCTCATCCTTGGTGGGCTTCAATTTATGTATTGCCCGCATGGTTCCTGTAAGATCATCCTTCAGGGCTTTGGAATTGAGATCGTCTTTACCCTGTACAAGTATTACGGGGTTTGACCGTTTTTCATTCATTAGGGTCCTGGCAAATTTATAGGGGATGATCAGGCTTTGGTCAAAATTCCAGCCTCCAATCATTTGCTGCCCCTGCTTCTTAAATATACCAATGATGGTTAATTTCTTTCCACGGGCAATTATCTCTTTGTCTATAGCCAGTACAGGATCTCCAAACAGTTTTTCCGCAATATCATAACCTGCTACCGCTACATTATTCCCCTGCTCAAATTCACTTTCCAGTGGATAGCGGCCATACTGTACATCTACCGGCTGAATATTATTGAATTCCCGGGAAATACCATAGAGATTAACATTGGAGAGAATGCTCCCTTTGTATTCGATATTATCCTGGCGGTTTATATTAAAGGCAGCATATTTGGCACTGGCCGTTCTTTCTTTTATTTCTTTCAGTTCATCATATTTGGGTTCGGGACGGTTCACATAGCGCCACCAGGGATAGTCTGGTCCGCCTCCCGCAGAATAATCCCATTTGTCAATATAAATGGTATTGGTGCCTAACGATGACACTTCATTCTGGATATTACGCTCCAGGCTATTTACCGTAGCCAGTACTCCAATAATGCAGAAAATACCAATGGTGATTCCGAATAGTGAAAGAAAAGTGCGCAGCTTGTTTTTCCATAGCTCCTGTAAAGCCATGATAAAACTGCTTCCAACGATTTCTATGGTCCGGCGGATCATAGCTCAAATTTACGACAAGCAGGGGAGTGGAGAAGCGATTTTGTTATAAATGGTCCCGGATTATTGCCGGATCAGCTCATATTTCTGCTCTTTTAACAATTTCCCCAATGAGCTGGAATCCATTTTCTCTACCCCGCCTGAACCTGCAGCGGGAATCTAAGCGCCGCATAGAAATAGTTGATGTGCCCCAGGTCACCAGACTTCAACTCAGTCCGGATGGCAATATCCCCGGTTTAATGAGACTGCGTTAATGGTAATAGATCAGTATTCATATACCACATATCCCCAGGGCTCAATTTTCCATTCAGCACCTGTAAGTGGCTCTTTTGCATACATAAATAAATTATAGGGTTTGCCCCATAATGTTTTGTCCGTGATCTTGATTGTTTGTTCAGTAGACGAGAGATTAAGGATAACCAGTATTTTCTTATTGGCTTTCTGGCGTACAAATGCATAGATGGCGTTTTCATCTCCGGCATTTACTTTACGGAAGGAAGCATCTGGTGCAAGTGCAATATTCCGTTTACGCAATTCCAGCAGTGTTTTATAAAACTTTGCCCGCTGGTATTTACCGAATACAATTGGGTCCTTTTCAAAAAATTCAAGCGCCCGTAACACTGGTTCTTCCTGCATTCCATAAATAAGTGGCACACCTCTAACCATTGTTTGCGTGAATACGGCAAAGGGTGCATGAACAGGCCCGGGGAATGTGGCATAGTCTGATTTGTTCCAGCTATTCTCATCATGATTACTGGTGAAATACAATTCAATCGCATTCTTTACGTAAATGGTATCATCCCTTCGTTTGATACTATCCAAACCAAATGCAGGCCGTTCTCCTTTAGCGATCTTTTCCATCATGTGGAACATCTCCCAGGGATAGGTTGCGTCAAATCCTCCAGGGAACAGGTAAGGTTTATCACCTTCAGCCAGCATAAATATATCTGGCTTTATTTTTTTCAATTGATCAATACATCTTTTCCAGAATGATTCTGGCACATTCCAGGCAACATCACAACGGAAACCATCAATGCCGGTAGTTAACCAGTATTTCATGGATGCGATCATGCTGTCCTGCATCACCCTGTTGTCATAATCCAGTTGGCGGGTATCTGTCCAGTCAAACGGTACCGCAGGGTTTCCAGCGGAATCTTTTACAAAGAAGGAAGGGTATTTGGTAACCCAGGGATGATCAGCTCCGGTATGATTGGGAACCCAGTCAATGATCACTTTCATTCCTTTAGTATGTATGGCTTTTACTATTCGTTTCCAGTCTGCCAGTGTTCCAAATTCCGGGTTAACGGCACGGTAATCCGCCACTGCATAATAGCTGCCCATGGTTCCCTTGCGGTCCAGTTTGCTAATGGGATTAATAGGCATGAACCAGAGTGTCTGTACTCCCATTTCCTTTAACCTGTTCAGGTGTTTGGCAAATGCATTGAAAGTTCCCTCCTGCGTATACTGGCGCACATTTACTTCATACACATTTCCCTGAAGTATCCAGGCCGGATGCCCATTTATCCTTTTTGAAGATGTACCTGATTGTGAATGGGAATAACCTGTAAAAATAATGAGCAGTGCAAGGCAGCAGCCGATTTTTCGCATGAGGAAGTAATTTAATTAAAGCTAAGATTCTTTTGTGTATGAAGGACACTTAGTTTTAAAGGGATTTGGCCATTGTAACATTCCCTGATAGGTGTGAGATTCAGTTTTGGGAGGGAATGTAACCACAGCGAGGCACGTAAAAATGGAGGGCCGCAGAGGGGAACAGGGAGTGGTTTAAAGCCCTGCAATCCTTACCTTTGCGCCCGGAAATCATGAAATATCATAACGAAATACAACGGCGCCGCACCTTCGCGATCATTAGTCACCCGGATGCTGGAAAAACCACCCTTACGGAGAAATTCCTGCTATTTGGAGGGGCTATCCAGGTGGCTGGTGCCGTAAAGAGCAATAAGATCAAGAAAGCGGCTACCAGTGACTTCATGGAAATTGAACGTCAAAGGGGTATCTCCGTTGCTACCTCCGTAATGAGTTTTGAATATAAGAACACTTTGATCAACCTGCTGGATACTCCGGGTCACAAGGATTTTGCGGAAGATACCTATCGTACCCTCACAGCGGTAGATAGCGTTATCCTGGTGGTGGATAGTGTGAATGGGGTAGAGGAACAGACCCGCAGGCTAATGGAAGTCTGCCGCATGCGTGATACGCCGGTTATCGTGTTTATCAATAAAATGGATCGTGATGGAAGGAATCGTTTTGATCTGCTGGAAGAGATCGAAAAAGAATTAAAGATTTCTCTTCACCCAATGACCTGGCCAATCAATAGTGGTAAGGAGTTCCAGGGAGTTTATGATCTCCACAATAAAAGTCTGTTGCTGTTCAGGGCCAATACAAAAGCTACAGATGGAATTGCAATCGATGATCTGAGTGATCCTGTAGTGGATTCCAATATCGGAGAAAAGGATGCCAAGCAGTTACGGGAAGATGTGGAACTGGTAGATGGTGTTTATGGTGAACTGAATGTAGATGATTATCTGGCCGGTAAAGTGGCTCCTGTATTCTTTGGCAGCGCCATCAATAATTTTGGGGTGAAGGAAATGCTGGACACATTCATCACTATTGCTCCCACACCCCGTAGCAGAGAAACTACAACGCGGAGAGTAGATGTAGAAGAAGATAAACTGAGTGGTTTTGTTTTTAAGATACATGCGAACCTTGATCCAAAGCACCGGGACAGGATCGCATTCATGCGTATCTGCTCTGGCAGGTTTGAGCGGAATAAATATTTTCATCACGTGCGTCTGGATAAGGATATTCGTTTTAGTAATCCTTACAGTTTCATGGCCCGTGATAAAAGCATCATCGAGGATGCTTATCCCGGAGATGTGGTAGGTTTGTTTGATACCGGTAATTTCAAGATCGGTGATACGTTGACGGAAGGAGAGGATTTTTATTTTACAGGCATACCCACTTTCTCACCAGAGATATTTAAGGAAGTTGTGAATAAGGATCCCATGAAGACCAAACAGCTGGAGAAGGGATTGATGCAGCTTACAGATGAAGGAGTGGCTCAGTTGTTTACCCAGTTTGGTGGTAATAAGAAGATCATTGGCTGTGTGGGTGAACTCCAGTTTGAAGTAATACAATACCGGTTATTACATGAATACGGGGCATCGGTTGTCTTTAATAACCTTCCCTTTTATAAGGCCTGCTGGTTAACCAGTAATGATCCCAATAAGCTTTTGGAGTTTTCAAGATTCAAACAGGCCAATATTGGGGAAGATAAAGATGGGCACATGATTTACCTGGCTCAAAGTGAATGGTTCCTCAATACCGAAAGGACCAATAACCCTGCTATTGAATTCCATTTTTCCAGTGAAGTGCATAAGGAAGCCGTTTAACAGAATGTGTTAGAATCTGGCTATTACACCTGTATAAGACTGGGGAGTTATCTTTTTGAGCTCCTTCTTTACATCATTATTAATTTTTAATCCATCTATAAAATTGTGAATGGCTTCTTTATCGATGGCATTATTACCTCTGGTAAGCTCTTTTAATGCTTCATAAGGCTGGGGATAATTTTCCCTTCGGAGGATGGTTTGAATAGCTTCTGATACCACAGCCCAGTTATTTTCCAGATCTTCTTCCATTCTGCCCTGGTTGATCAGGAGCTTTTCCATTCCTTTTTCGAGGGAGTTGAAGGAGATGATGGTATGGGCAATGGGGACGCCTATATTTCGCAATACGGTAGAATCTGTAAGGTCACGCTGCAGTCTTGAAACCGGAAGCTTTGCAGCCAGGTGTTCAAAAAGTGCATTGGCAATGCCCAGGTTCCCTTCTGCATTTTCAAAATCAATGGGATTTACTTTATGGGGCATTGCAGAAGAACCTATTTCGCCACGTTTTGTTTTTTGTTTAAAATAATCCATGGAGATATAGGTCCAGATATCCCTTGCGAAATCGATCAGGATATTATTGATCCGCTTCATGCAATCAAAATGAGCGGCCAGATTATCATAGTGTTCAATCTGGGTAGTAAATTGCTGACGGCCTAGTCCAAGATGGTTCAGGAATTCATTGGCCAGTTTGATCCAGTCGGTTTTTGGGAACGCCACGTTATGAGCATTGAAATTGCCAGTAGCGCCACCAAATTTTCCGGTAAAGGGAATACCGATGAACTGTTCAATCTGGTTTTGGATACGTTCTACAAATACCATGATCTCTTTACCAACAGTGGTAGGGCTTGCGGGCTGACCATGAGTGTGTGCAAGCATTGGAATATCTTTCCATTGTGCGGCCAAGATTTTCAGCTGCGTATTGAGATTGAGCAGGTGGGGGAGGTATTCATATTCAATAGCATGTTTCCATAGAAGGGGAACAGCTGTATTATTGATGTCCTGTGACGTGAGTCCAAAATGCACCCACTCTTTTGCTGTTTTGCCGCCATACTTTTCCAGTTCATTCTTGATAAAATATTCAACGGCTTTTACATCATGATTGGTAATGTATTCGATCTGTTTTATTTCCTGGGCATCTTCAGGACCAAAATCTTCAGCCAGTTTTTCCAGGAAGCGCGGAATGTCGGCGGGATCGTGTTGCAGGT
>CAMLGP010000078.1 GCA_946479535.1 uncultured Bacteroidota bacterium | reverse complement strand
TATACCGGTCAGGTCAGAAACCAGCCACATATAATCACTGATCTTTGTAGATTGCCCGGTTTGAAGCTTGTCTGTATAATAAACAGCAACCGACATATCCAGCGGATCCAGCTTTTCATTACTTCCGATATCAATTTTAATTAGCTTACGGTTTCCATAAGTAGGCTGATCAGGCGTAACGCTCATTGATGCCGGAGATAAAGGAGGTAAAAACACCAGCCGTTCGGCAACCGGTTGTCCGTTCCCATTAAACAGAGTAAGAGTGGTTACACCTTTTTTCAATTTATCCTTATCTATCAGGAAAACAGCGCCTTCTTTATCACTGATAAAAGCTTTATCAGCTACCGCAAGCACCTGCCTTTTATGAGCGGTAAGCAAAACATCTTCTGTAGTCACTTCAGATCTTTAGGCATTTACCGTAACTTTTATTTTCTGGTTTCCGGCATCAGTCACATTCATCACATAACCGGAAGGAAATATTTGTGGTAGCCTGCGGGTAGTTATACTGCCATCTGCCAAAATTATTACTGCGCGGTAGGTATGACCTTCCTGTGGTGTGAAATAAAAACTTCCCAGGCCAAATTTGAGGGGAACAAAACTGGTTACGCTGTCATTGTTCTCATTCATGATAATTCCGCGACAATCATTCAGGCTGCCTTTGTTATTATATACCTGGAAACCTATTCTTGAGGTAAGTCCACTCACCAGGTTACCACCTTCCGGAAAGAAGTCTGCCACAACAGCTAAAGAGTCTTTTGCCGGAGCGGCATCAGGTGCCTTGAGCGTGTTGATGATCATTATTTTCTTTTCAAAGAATTGAGAAACATCAAAATTCTTCATCCAGTTGGTATATGCCCTCAAGGAGTAATTGCCAGTAGGCAGACTTGCAGGAAGGTAAAAAGAACCCTTCCCGGTCCCTTTTTCCAATTCAATCTTTCCCTGCTGTACAGGCTCATTATTTGAATTGATCACTTCTACATAAGCGAGTTTGCTCATGTTCATGGGCTCCAGCGTTGTTCCTTCCACATAATATAGCTTGAACCACAGGATATCACCAGCAACATAGAGCTCCTTATCAGAATGAATGAACAATTTTTCCTGTATCGCTTTTTCTGAATAGGATTTAAACCTTGCCGGAATGGAAGCAGTCTGGGACTTTACAGCGCAACAGGCAAATTGCAAAACAGCAATGAAAATATATTTAATGATCCGGTGCATATTCACAATAACTTATAGAATTACCAATAAGATGGTTTTTTAGTACTTCCTCCTCTTCTTGTACAATCCACGCATTGCGGCGAAGAGCCTGAGTAAGTAGGTGGCGGAAAATCATAGGCAAAAGGAATAAGGGGTCCGCCTGGTCCAAAAAAGAACTTGATACTATCCGGGATGTCCGGCACCCTGGTTATTTCACAAAGCTGGAAAAAATGCCACGGGATCTGAATAAACTTCCTTTGTTCCTCTACGGTTGAAGCTGTTACATATCCCAATACATATTCTTTGTCATCGTTCACATTTTTAATATTTCCTCTTATCTCTGAAGGTTGCGGACTGAAAATATTGCCTATATCTTCAGTATTCTTCTTCATCAATTCATAAAAATTATAAGCCTCCCTATCCAACGCATATTGGCGAAGCAGGATACTGTACCTCACCGCCAGTTTTTCACTGCCATTCGGAATGAATTGAACCGGAGCCTTATAAATATTATCATCCGCCAATCTTGTGCTGTTGGCCAGTATTATTGCGGAAGAAGTTTCATACTTCCAGCAAACTGAAACATCCTCATCAGGGAAAATCCTGTTCCGGATGTCCTTGATGCTGGCATCATAAATATAACTGGAAGAAAATATAGAATGTATCTCCCAGGTTTCATCAAAATCCCACCGGTAATACCTGGATTGTTTTGTTATATCATGAGCATAAGCCTGAACTCTTAATCCTCCAGATTCCAGTTCATAGCCAATACTGTCTATCACCGGGGTTTTCCTGGCTTTTATATAATCCGACAGGTAATCCTTGCCATCCCCTGTTTTGATATGCAACCGGTATTCAGAACCAATAGTTAAACCCAGGTTAGCATTATTATATCTTCCATTGCCAATTCCAGAAAGCTGGCGAATGGAATTATCCTTTCCTTCCACTGTTACCAGCGCACCAAGCTCTGGTTTGATGGCACTTCCCTTTCCCAGGGGAACAGACCTTGTCAATAAGATACTGGTCAGCCCTTGCGGATTCAGATTGGCCTCTACTACCAGGAAAACAGCACCCGAGGAAATTACCGGTGGATCATAACGCTGACGGCAGGATACTGCAGCTAAAAGGATCACCCACATTATTATCATTCTCTTCATATCAAAAGCGTATATTAAAATTAATAAAGGGGATCACACTTCCGAATATGGATAGCTTATATCCGTGTATCACACCGTTCTCTGTTACAAAGTATACGGAATAAGGATTCTTTCTTCCCAACATATTATAGAACCCAATGGTCCATGAGTTATGTGTCTTCTGGTGCACCTTATGGTTACCTTCTATATTCATGGCCAGGTCTGTACGGTAATAATCAGGTATGCGGTATGCATTCCGGTCTGAATACAATACCCTTTCTGCGCCTGCATAAACATACCTGCCAATGGGCAGGGTTATGGGTCTGCCTGTGCTGTAGTTGAAATTCAATGAAACACTAAATCGGTGATTCACCCTGAAATTACCTGCCAATGTAACATCATGTGGTTTATCATAATTGGCAGGATAATAATCCCCACCATTGATAACGGCGCCTTGGGTGGTATCGTAAGCCTTCAGCAGGATCCTGGAATAGGTATAACTCACCCAGCCATTCAGCTTGCCTCCAGGCTTCTTCACCATCACTTCCATACCATAGGCCTTTCCTTTTGTATTCACCACATCTGTTTCAATGTCATGGTTCATGATTAGTGTGGCGCCTGGTTTGTAATCCAGGTAATCCTTAATCTTTTTGTAATACACTTCAGCAGAAGTTTCAATGGTATTTGACTTCAAGTTTTTATAAAAACCCAATGATACCTGTTGACCCAGTTGTGGGCGGATATTAGGATCACTCAGTTTCCAGATATCCGTTGGAGCTATAACAGTGGTATTGGATAACAGATGGATATATTGCCGCAGCGTATTATAGGCTGCTTTCATTGAGAACGAATTGGTAAATGCATACCGCGCTGAAAATCTTATTTCAGGTCCATAGTAATTCTGAATAAATTTTCCTTTCTCATATGTCTTGGAACCTGTTCGGTTTGATTCAGTAACTGGCGCTCCTGGTGTGTATTGACTTACCGTTGATGGCCCAAGGAAATTATACATTGAATAGCGCAAACCACTGCTGATGGAAAGTTTGGAGTTTGGATTCCACCGGTGTGTTAAATAGGCATTGCTCTCCAGCCCCTGCTCCTCCTGTATCTCATCAGGAACAACAAGAGATTGGCCTCCTACCGGTTTAAAAAAACCGGGGCTTAGTTTATACCGTATGGTCCCTACGCCAAAGTCAAAGCCATGTTTTGAATTCACATAGTATTCAAAATCCGCTTTCGCATGTAACTGGCTGATATCAAATCCCAGTTTGAATGCATTGACCTGATTCTTTTTACTGGTCACATCATACTGATATTCATCAGCACCTGCCGTGAGATACCCGGTAAACTTATTATTGAATGTATGCTTCCACTTAATGCTACCGTTTCGATTGCTATAACTGTACAACGTATCGCTGCCCAATGAAAACCTGTCGTGGCTGTAATAAAAAGAGGCATAGAGGTGGTTGCTACTATCAAAAGAGTGTGTAATGCCAAGATCAATATCCTGGAAAGAGGCCGTACTATTTGCATATTCGTCAGGCAGCAGATTAAGCAACCAGTTGGCATAAGTAGTTCGTGCACCAAGTATAAACGAGGTCTTGTCTTTTGCAATGGGTCCTTCCAGGTGAAAACGGCTGGTAACAACACCAATGCCGGCAGAACCAGTCAGTTCTTTTTTATTTCCCTCACGGCTTGATATATCAAGCACCGAAGATAATCGACCTCCAAATTTTGCAGGTATGCTTGACTTATATAACTGTATATCCTTAATTACTTCCGGATTAAAAGCCGAGAATAATCCAAAGAAGTGAGATGGATTATAAATAGTTGCGTCATTGAACAGGATCAGGTTCTGGTCAGTGGATCCTCCTCTCACATTAAATCCTGTACTGGCTTCTCCTACTGTTTTCACGCCAGGCAAACTTGTTATCACACGTAGCACATCTGCCTCACCAAACACCGTTGGCACATTTTTAATATCGGCGATGGATAATCTTTCCACTCCCATCTGTACATTCCGGATATTGGATGTTTTACGATTTGATATCACCACTTCTTTTAACACCCTTATCTGGTCTTCAATATCCACATCCAGTTTTCCATTTGAATAAACCATCAATTGAACATGGGTATCCTTCATGCCAATCGATTGTACATTCAGTGTGCGGCGGCCCGGTGCAAGGGTCAGAGAGTATTGACCATACAGGTCTGTGGAGGTACCATGAAGGCTATCAGTATAAACAGAAGCATTAACCAAAGGCTCTCCTGTTTTTGAGCTCCGGATATAACCGGTAAGTATCACATTGCCAATTGCCTGCCCCTTCTTTCCGATCTCTATGAGCTTTCCAGGAACTGCCTTTGCTGTTCTGCGGTTCTCCAGCCCATAGTCAGCAACCGTATCCACACTGGCATCCTTTGATGCCAGTTCTGCAGCAGGTTGAAAAATATTCTGGGGCAGATCAGTTACAACGGTCAATCCTCTTGTAATAAAAACATTATCCCGGGAAAAAGAAAAGTGAATATCAGTTCCTTTAAAGGCTTCAGTGAGCACATTCTTCAATGGCATATTACTGGCCGTCAGGCTCACCGTAATGGAATCCAGTTTTTCAATATCGTAATAGAATTTGCAGGGTGCCTGCTTTTCAAGTTCTGTGAAAAAGACCACAGGCTTCACATTAACGAAGTTCATGTTGATCCTGGCAGCAGCTACATCCTGTGCCTTCACCTCCGCCGATGCGGATATACATACTAATAGCAATAACGCCAGGTTTCGCATAAAGTCAGCAGTTAGTTAGATTGGTTATACGCATCTGTAGCAGCAATTATATTCTGCTTTGTGTTTTTCCTGTATTTCAATTTAAGGTTGCTCATTGCCTGATTCGCCTCCCTCCTGTGTTCTTTCAACAAATTCGTCAAATCGTTTTTATTACGGATCAGCTTATATTTCCCATCCTTTAACATATAATACCTGTTCTTATCTTCAAACCATCGGGTAATACCAGTGATGTCTACTTTTTCTTCAATGAACTTCTGCATTCTGGCAAAGGCAGTCACCTTTCCGCTTGAAAGTACCTGGTAAAAACCGTCTGACAGTTCACCATTTGTTGATTCCCTGGTAAGTCGTACAAACCGGTTTCCGCCAAAGTTGAATTCTTTAACTCTCGGACTAAATAATGCAATGAACAGGCCTCCATCAAAATTGGGTGTAACAATAAGCTGATCTGTCACCAGATCATATTTCATGAAAATATCCTCGTACAGGATATCACTGAATATCACACTTCCTCTTTTCCAATCATCTTCCTGGAAATAGGCAATTCCTTCAATGGCAGGTGAATAAGGATAATGCTGCATGCCATTAAAAACGGCCAGCTGATTGCCCCGCTCCTTATCATAGGCCATGCGTATATCATGAAGTTTGGAAAGCAATGTGCTGTCAGCAATATTCTCCTGGGCCTGAACCCCACAGGTGGTTAGCAATAGAATAGCAACGAAAACACGGTTCATCTTTTGAAGATAAATTATAAATGCCAAATCGGAACAGCGAAATGGATGAATGCAATAATCTTCTGGAAAGTTTTTATGATGGGAGCCCGGGAACTATTTCTTCCTGTTTTTTTGTGACGGTTGCGGGTTTTTGCCAGTTGATCAGCTCTGCCACCAGGGCTGTCCAGCCAGTCTGGTGACAGGCACCCAAACCCCTGCCTGTATTACCGTTGAAATATTCATAAAATAATAGTAGATTTTCATTTCCCGGCTGCTGATAAAACCAGTTGTATTCTCCATACGACTTACGATTTCCTTCACTGTCCCTGGTAAACAGGCTGATCACACGTTTGGTGAGCTCATCAGCAACCTGCTCAAGGCTCATCATGTTCCCGGATCCATTGGGGTATTCTACCTGTAATGTATTTCCATAAAACTCTCCATAGCGGCGGAGTGACTGAATGATTAGAAAATTAATGGGCATCCACACCGGACCCCGCCAGTTGGAATTACCACCAAACATATCAGAAG
The DNA here is from genome assembly GCA_946479535.1 of uncultured Bacteroidota bacterium. The sequence goes on along the minus strand of CAMLGP010000078.1, from coordinate 2,332 downwards.
TACTATCTCCAGGATCATATTTAATACTATAGGTGATCCCATCCACCACCACAGAGTAAGGATTGTCCTCATGATATCTTGACAATGCACGAATGCCGCCCTCGGATAAAAACTCAGATTCATCCAGCAGCCTTTTCAGTAGATCAATGAGGCGGTCCTTTGGAACCAGGGACATTAATATTTCCCCATCATCACTTCTCTCTTCATTGGGCCAGAATTTATTGTTCTTTTTGCGGTAATTCTCAAACCAGAGGATGCGCTTCCTAAAGTCACGCAACTGATCACCAGCGGCCTTGCTAATGGTTGAAACTGCATATAAAGAAGTAATACCTACTATGGATTGAATGCGCAATGGAATGGGATCTGCCCCCTGCACACACAATACATCATAAAAGAATCGATCATCCTCATTCCATAAACGATGCTCGTTCAATGATTCCGAAATAAGGATAAAATGCTCGAAGAATTTGGTGGCAGTATCTTCAAAGGAACTATCATGTAATGCGATCTCAATTGCAATATCCATCATATCCAGTGCATAAGTTCCCATCCAGCTGGTTCCATCTGCCTGCTCCAGTTGCATTTCACCCGGGAAATGGATCGTCCGGTTAAATACTCCAATATTATCAAGCCCCAGGAAGCCACCTTCAAAAATGTTATTGCCACGAATATCTTTCCGGTTGATCCACCATGTGAAATTGATCAGCAGCTTCTGGAATATCTTTTTGAGGAATACAATATCACCAATTCCTTTTTGTTTTTTTTCAATATTATATACCTGGAAGGCTGCCCATGCCTGAACAGGAGGATTTACTTCACTGAAATTCCATTCGTAAGATGGCAACTGCCCATCTGGTTTCATATACCATTCTCTCATCATTAGCAGCAACTGATGCTTGGCAAAGGTTGGATCCACATTAGCCATGGGGATACACTGAAAAGCAAGGTCCCAGGCGGCATACCAGGGATATTCCCATTTATCAGGCATCATGATGATATCCTGATTCTTCAAATGCGTCCAGTCACTATTCCTCCCGTTCATCTTACCAATGCTGACCGGTGTAATGCCATCATCATAGTTCAGCCATTCTTCTATATCATAATGATAATACTGCTTGCTCCAGAGAAGTCCTGCAAATGCCTGCCGTTGAATATTGGCCAGGTCTTCACTCAAACCAGGCTGCAAAATGGTCCTATAGAAATCATCCGCCTCCTGTTTACGTGTATTGAATATTTCTTTAAACCCGGAAGAAAATGGATTCTCCGTTAATTTATTATTCAGCCGGCAATAAATGGTTTTAGTAGCACCCCCATTGATCTTTAATTTATAAACAGGAGAGAACTTGGTTCCTGATTTTTTCTTTGATAGCTCAGTTACATTTGCCCCTTTAATGATGGCGTCATGAAAAGCATCTTTTACGAAGATGCTGTCATTCGGTTCACCCTTGATCTTCTCTTTATTGGTTTCATTCTCTGTAAAGAATGCTTTATCTGCCGCCTGGTAATAAAAATAATATTCGCCAAGCCTGCGATGCTCGGCCTGTACAGTTGACTTATTGACCTGGTTAATAGTTGGTTTTTTCTTGAGTTCTCCGCCTTTTTGTTGCCAGCGGTTATAAAACCAGAGGGTTGGCAATACTGTACATTCTGCTGATTTATGATACCGGTTAGTAATATCGATCCTTATAAAGATATCCTGCGCACTCTGTTTGGCATAGGTGATCTTCACATCAAAATACTGGTTATTGTCAAACACGCCCGTATCCAGTATTTCATACTCAGTATCTTCCTTTGTTCTTTTCCTGTTTTCATCCCGTAACTGATCATAAGGGAATGCCTGCTGTGGATATTTATACAGGAACTCCATATAATAATGCGTGGGAATATTATCAAGGTAATAATAGAGCTCCTTTACATCCTCACCATGGTTGCCTCTTGGATTGCTTAAACCAAACAGGCGCTCCTTTAATATGGGATCTCTGCCGTTCCATAAAGCAACGGAGAAACAGAGATTTCCAAAATAATCTGAAATACCGCCAAGGCCATCTTCACCCCAGAAATAAGCCCGGCTATGGGAATGATCAAACGGAAAGTAATTCCACACATCACCGTGTGCGCTATAATCTTCGCGGACTGTGCCCCATTGCCTCTCGCTCAGATATGGACCCCAGAGATGCCAGGGCACTTCGCGACGATCGTTTTCGGCGAGCCGTTGTTGTTCGGCGTTCATCCGGGTGACGCGCGCTTGTCTCTGGCCAACCACGCCAGCGACAGGCTGGAAGCTCGTTCTACCTTATCCATTTTCCCCACCAGCCGAGATAGCGGCGGTAAC
>CAMLGP010000077.1 GCA_946479535.1 uncultured Bacteroidota bacterium | reverse complement strand
TACTTGCCGCCGATGGAGGCAGTTGAAAAGATCGAATTGGTCAAAGGCTCTTCATCTCTTCAGTTTGGGCCTCAACTGGGAGGTATGGTAAATTATGTGATCCATGAAGGGAGCCGCACTAAACCTTTTACCTTCAATAGTCTCCAGACAACAGGCAGTAACGGACTCTTTAATTCCTATAATGCGGCAGGAGGCACTATTAAAAAATGGAATTACTTCACTTTTATTAATTACCGGAACCTGGACGGCTGGAGACCGAATTCTCAGCAGGATCAATTGACAGGGTTTGGAAAATTAAATTACCAGGTAAATAACAGACTATCCGTTGGAATTGAGTTCTCCCTGTTACGCAACAAAGTTAAAATGCCGGGCGGCCTTACGGATGAACAATTTGAAACTGACAGCCGGATATCCGTGCGCTCCCGCAACTGGCTTAAAAGTCCGTGGAATATTCTAACTGCCAGGGCAAAATATATCCTTTCAAAAAATACTTCACTGTTACTTCAAACAACCTACCTTAAAGGAGAACGCAGCCTTGTGTGGATTAATAAACTGCCTGGTGAAATGGATCTGATTGATCCACAAACGGGTCAATATTCCAACAGGGAAGTAGACAGGGAACTGATGAAAAGCTTCTCAACAGAATTCAGGTTGCTTCATCAGTATAAGATAGGAAATATAAAATCAGCATTAGCTTCAGGAGTAAGATTCAGTGCTGCTACATTTGAAAGAATGGAGGAGGCCGCAGGCACAAATGGAACTGATTTTGATCTGGCCGTTAAGGGTGAATTCGAGGAAAACTTTACCTTTAAAACGTTAAATATTGCTCCGTTCATTGAAAATAGTTTTAAGTGGAACGATAGATTTTCTGTGACACCAGGAATTCGCTTTGAAAGCCTGCAAAGCGAAACTGAAACGGAATATGAAATAAATGGAATTGAAAAGGAAACTGAAGAGGAAAAGGGAAGACAATTCATTTTAACCGGCATCGGAATGCAATATGAGTTGAATAAGAGCTCCAGCCTGTATGGGAACATTTCACAGGCATATCGCCCACTTGATTATGGACAGACAATCCCATTAGGTTCTGTATCCAAAGTTGACCCTGATATGAGAGATCCGAAGGCATGGAACTCGGACCTGGGCATCAGGGGCATTGTCAGGAATTACTTTAATTACGATATTGGATTATTCTATCTAAATTTCCAGAACAGGGTAGGGACAATTTTGTTAACAGATGAAAATGGAGTGCCCTATACTTACAGAACAAATACCGCCCAAAGTGTTCAAAAGGGAATTGAAAGCTATTTTGAGCTGAATATTACACGTTGGGTGCAATCCCATAGAAAAGGACAGCTCAGTATTTATAATTCATTTGCCTGGACGCATGCCCGCTACACAAAAGGAACTTATGAAGGGAACAAGGTAGAATATGCTCCCGCAATTATTAACCGGGTTGGGATCACCTATACTAATAAATCATTTTCTACATCAGTTCAATTATCGCATCAGTCAAAGGCATATAGTGATGCGGCTAATACGGAGAGGAGCGGTAATCCCATCGTCGGTGCAATTCCGGGTTATAGCGTTGTTGACTGGTCAATGAACGCCGGATGGAAGCAGATGAAGCTCAAGTTTGGTTTAAATAATCTATTCGATAAAAAGTATTTCACCCAACGAACGGATGAATATCCGGGGCCTGGTATCATTCCTTCGGTAGGGAGAAGTTTTTACGTGGGAATTGGTGTTTATATATTTTAAATAAAATCAATAAAATGAAGCGAATTTATTTTTCATTGGTATTTATCGGTATAGTGGTTGCTCTTTCAGCACAGACGAAACAAAAAACAGAAAATTTAGTAATTGTTACCATGGACGGCATGCGCTGGCAGGAAGTATTCGGCGGTGTGGATGAAGTGCTGGTAAATGATAGTGTGTTTAACCGGGACCGCGAGGGAATAAAAAATAAATTCTGGGCAGCCACACCTGAGGAAAGAAGAACAAAATTGTTCCCTTTCTTTTGGAGTGAAATTGCTCAGCATGGCCAGCTTTATGGCAATCGTAAATACGATAACAAAATAGATAACTCCAATCCCTTCTGGTTCTCTTATCCGGGCTATAATGAGATCTTTACCGGTTATCCAGATACTGCGGTCAACTCCAATGACAAAATATATAATAAGAACGTGAACGTACTGGAGTTCCTGAACAAGCAGAAAGGGTTTACAGGTAAAGTTGCCGCCTTCACTACATGGGATTGCTTCCCATATATATTAAATGAACCAAGAAGTGGGATCTATGTAAACTCAGACGTAGACACGCTTGCTTTTAATTCACCAGAGCTGAAGCTGATCAATGATATGCAGTTTTTGACTACGCGGCCTATTGATGTTCGCCCGGATATATTCACCTACATGGCTGGAAGGGAATATTTGAAAGAGTATAAGCCCAGAGTACTATATATAGCATTTGATGAAACTGATGATTTTGCCCATGGAGGAATGTATGATCAGTATATCAAGAGTGCCTATTCACAGGACCAGATGATTGCTGACCTCTGGAAAACATTGCAATCCATTCCCCAGTATAAAGGTAAGACCACGCTGATTGTTACCTGCGATCATGGAAGGGGCGACAAAGAAAAATCAAACTGGCAACATCATGGCGCTAAAATAGAGGACGCCCATGAGATCTGGCTGGCGGTAATGGGGCCTGATACCAAACCAATGGGTGAATTGAAAACATCCGGACAGTTATACCAGCGCCAGCTTGCTACCACAATGGCAAAACTATTAGGATATGATTTCAAACCATCTCATCCTGTAAAAGAGCCAATAGAGACAGTATTAAAATAATAAATGAATTCATGAGAAAGGGATTATTGATTGTAGTCTGCCTGATCCTTGTAACTGTAAAGCATACTCATGGCCAAACAGGTGCAAAGGAAAAAGAGCTTGTCAGTAAAAGAGTTCACCTGCCAAACGGATGGTCGCTATCACCTGCAGGCAGGTTCCTGCCATTGGGTGATCTTCCATTAAATATTGCTGTTTCCTCTTCCAAAAAATATGTTGCCGTAACCAATAACGGGCAGAGTGTTCAAAGTATCCAGCTGATCAATCCGGCTACGGAGAAAATCTTGTGCAACCTGGTAGTTCCTGCATCCTGGTACGGACTAGCTTTCAGCGCCAATGAAAAATTCCTGTATGCCAGTGGAGGGAATGATAACTGGATCATGCAATATGTAATTGAAAACAATCAACTGGTTTTAAAAGATACTATCAAGCTGGGTTCCAAATGGCCGGAAAAGATCTCGCCTGCGGGTATTGCCATTGATGATAAGAAACAATTATTGTATGTAGTTACAAAGGAAAATAACTCGCTGTATATCGTTGATCTGACAACCAGGAAACCAGTCTTTACTCTGGCGATTGGGGCTGAAGGTTATACCTGCCTGCTTTCTCCTGATAAGAAGGAATTGTATATTTCATTATGGGGTGATGATAAGGTGCTGGTATTTGATACGCAACAGCGAACCATCATTAGCGAGATACCAGTAGGAGATAATCCTAATGAACTTCTGCTAACCAAATCTGCACATTATTTATTTGTAGCCAATGCAAATGACAATAGTGTATCCGTCATCGATATAAAACAGCGTAAGGTACTGGAGGTGTTAAATGCAGCCCTGTATCCTGGAGCTCCAGCGGGTTCTGCCAGCAATGGACTTGCCTTATCAGCCAATGAAAAAACCTTGTATGTAGCCAATGCAGATAATAACTGCCTGGCGGTATTTGATGTAAGCAAACCTGGCAGTAGTCGTTCCCGAGGATATATTCCCACTGGCTGGTATCCTACCAATGTAAAACTGATCGGAAAGAAAATACTGGTGAGCAACGGCAAAGGATTTACATCGCTTCCCAATCCCAGGGGACCACAACCGGTTCAAAAGAACTGGAATGTGAATTACCAGGCAGGAGATCCAAACAGGCCGGAAGAGGTGCAGTATATAGGCGGCCTATTCAAAGGAACGCTCTCCTTTATTGATGAGCCGGATGAAGCTCAATTGTTGTCTTACTCCAGGGCTGTATATGATAATACGCCCTATACCAAAGAGGGGGAAATGAATGCAAAGGGCGAGCCCGGAAACCCAATACCCATGAAAGTGGGTGATGCTTCCCCGATTAAATATGTGTTCTATATTATTAAAGAGAATCGTACGTATGACCAGGTATTGGGCGATATGCCACAGGGTAATGGCGATACCAGCCTGGTTCTATTTGGAAAGAATGTAACTCCCAATCAGCATAAGCTCGCAAGTGAATTTGTGTTACTGGATAATTTTTATGTAGATGGAGAAGTGAGTGCCGATGGCCATAACTGGAGCCTTTCTGCCAACGCGGTGGATTACCTGGAAAAAACATGGCCTACAAGCTATGGTGATCGCGGGGGAAATTATGATGCAGAAGGCAATCGTGCCATTGCCAATCCCGGTAAAGGGTTTATATGGGATTATTGCAAACGTGCCTGAAAAAGCTACCGCACCTACGGAGAATTTGCGGATGATTATAAAGCAAACATTCCTGTGTTGCAAAATCATTTTTGTCCCTACTATACCAGTTGGGACCAAAGAGTAAGAGATACCACGCGTTTTTATCAATGGCGCCGTGAATTTGATTCACTGCTGGCGGCCAATGCAGTGCCACATTTCAATTCACTACGGTTTATCAATGATCATACAGAAGGTCTTGATATTGGACGGCCCACACCCTTTGCACATGTTGCGGATAATGATTGGGCCTGTGGACTATTCGTAGAATATTTATCCAAAAGCCCGATCTGGAAAGAGTGTGCCATATTCATCATAGAGGATGATGCACAGAGTGGACCTGACCATGTAGATGCGCATCGTAGTCCGGCTTATGTGGCGGGTGGTTTTGTCAAAAGAAATTATGTGGACCATACCATGTATTCTACATCTTCCATGTTACGCACCATAGAACTGATACTGGGTTTGCCACCCATGAGCCAGTATGATGCAGCTGCCACTCCCATGTGGAGATGCTTTTCAAATTCTGCTGATATGCGGCCTTTTCAATCGGTAGCAGCTATCGTTGACCTGACAGAAAAGAATACCAAACAGACAGCAAGCGCCAGGCTTAGCGCCACATTTGATTTTAGCAAGGAAGACAGGATACCTGATCTCCTGTTCAGCCAGGTGATCTGGAAGGCAGTGAAAGGAGAAGAGAGTGTAATGCCGGCACCGAGAAGAAGTGCATTTGTGCGGGTTAAAGAAGAGGAAGATGAAGATGATTAACAAGATTATCGATTGTCAATAAATAAAAATGGAAAGGAAACAGGCGGAAGATACCGTCAATGAAATATTTGAGCTGTATACGGATTATGGCAATGCCGATTATATTGGTGAGCCAGTATCGCAACTCGAGCATATGTGCCAGGCGGCTGAATTGGCAGAAGCAGAGGGTTATGATGAAGAAATTATCCTGGCTGCTTTCTTTCATGATATCGGCCATTTGTGCGAACATATAATGCCTGTAGAGCAGATGGGAGGCTATGGTGTGGCTGATCATGAAGGACTGGGTGGAAATTATCTTAGAGAAAAAGGATTTTCCATAGAGATGGCCCAACTGGTGGAATCACATGTGGCCGCCAAGCGATACCTCACTTTCAAATATCCTGATTATTATCAAAAACTATCTGCTGCCAGCAGGGTTACATTGGAACAGCAGGGTGGAGTAATGTCTGATAAGGAAGCCGCAGTATTTGAATCAGATCCCCTTCATCAATTATATATCAAGATCAGGGAATGGGATGATAAGGCAAAGATGATGAACAGGCCGTTGCCTTCATTGGAGAAGTATAAGGAGATGGCAGTGCAACAACTAATGAAATCAAAAAATTAAAATAATATGTCCATCCGTTTAGCCGTCTTTGACATGGCCGGTACAACAGTTGCCGATGATAATAATGTAGCGCATGCCTTCCAGGAGGCATTCCGCAAAAATGGGATCGGGATTGAACTGGAAGCTGCCAATCCATTAATGGGATACCACAAGCCGTTGGCTATCCAGATGTTGCTGGAACAGCAAGGCGTTGAGTTTGACAAGGAATTCATCAACCAGATCCATGATGATTTTGAAGACGAGATGATCGATTTTTATGAATACGATTCTGCAGTAAAGCCTATCAGTGGAGCAGAAGATGTATTTGAAAAACTGAAAGAACGAGGGATCAGGATCGCACTTAATACTGGTTTTTCAAAAAATATTGCGGATACTATTATTCACCGTTTTCAATGGAAGGAAAAAGGACTGGTGGATGATGTGATTGGCAGTAATGAAGTGGAGAAGGGCAGGCCTTTTCCTTATATGATTGGAAAGCTGATGGAAAGGGCAGGCATCAATGACCCGGCAGAGGTGGCAAAGATCGGTGATACAACAGTTGATATAGAGGAGGGGTTAAATGCAGGCTGTACTTATGTGGTAGCAGTGACCACAGGTGCCTGCCACAGGGAAGAACTGGAAAAAATGCATCCAACGCATATTGTAAATGACCTTTCGGAAATTCCTGGGATACTTCAGTAAAACAGGGATACCTCTTAAAACTTTTAAACTTCTTAAACTTCCTGAACCTTACATGCAGTCACTTTTAAAATACAAAGGAGTGAGTACGGTACTTGCTGCGGTTTCGGCCTTTTGTGTGTATAGTTGCATGTACGCTTTCCGAAAGCCGTTTACGGCTGCCGGATATGAAGGGTATACATTCCTGAAGGTAGATTACAAGATATGGCTGGTCATTGCGCAAACCATTGGATACACTTTAAGTAAATTCTATGGTATCCGGTTTATTGCAGAATTGAAGAACGAGAAGCGGACCCTTACCATCATCAAACTGATTTCTGTTGGCTGGATAGCATTACTTTTATTTGCCATAGTTCCTGCCCCTTATAATATTATTTTCCTGTTGATCAATGGATTTCCATTGGGAATCATTTACGGGTTGGTGTTCAGTTACCTGGAAGGAAGACAGACAACTGAATTCCTCGGAGCTGTACTGGCAACCAGTTTCATATTTGCTTCCGGATTTACGCAGACTGCAGGCAAATTTGTAATGCTGACCATTGGCGTTGATCAGTGGTGGATGCCGTGGGTTACGGGATTGCTTTTCTTTGGTCCCTTATTATTATTCACCTGGTTATTGGGAAAAACGCCACAGCCTACCAACAAGGATATATTATTACGAACTGAGAGAACGCAAATGACGCAATCAGGCCGGAAAGATTTTATTCGTACATTTTTACCCGGGCTGGTATTGTTGATCATCGCGTATGTGCTATTGACGATTATCCGAGATTACCGTAGCAATTTTGCTGCTGATATCTGGAATGAACTGGGGCAGGGGAAGGATGCTTCTGTTTTTACAAGGAGTGAGATACCTGCTTCCCTGGTGGTATTGGTTTTAATGAGCCTGCTTATTTTAGTTCGCAAGAATATTAATGCCTTGCTGATCAATCATGCAGTGGTGATGGCAGGATTTCTTGTTTGTATAGGATCAACCATATTATTTACTACTGGCATAATCTCCGCATTCTGGTGGATGACGCTTACAGGCATAGGCCTCTATATGGGTTATGTTCCTTTCAATTGCATGTTATTTGACCGGCTGATAGCTGCATTTAAATATGCAGGTAATGCCGGGTTTATTATCTACCTGGCAGACTCCTTTGGTTATTTAGGAAGTGATGTGGTCTTGCTAGTCAAGAACTTCATGCACCTGGAAAATTCATGGACCTTGTTTTTTGTGCGGATGATCCTGATCGTTTCCGTTATTGGAATATTGCTGGTGGGGTTGTCCGCCGCTTATTTCCATAAAAAATACAAGGTCAGTACACCTCTTTTACCCAATCAATTGAAGTATGCCTGATAAAGCTATTGTAATAGGAGCGGGAATCATTGGTTTGGCTACGGCCAGGGCACTCGCAGCTCGAGGTGTTGAAGTTACCGTATTGGAGCGTGGTCCAAAAGCGCAGGGTGCTTCCATTCGGAATTTCGGAATGATATGGCCGGTTGGTCAGCCTGATGGCGGGATGTATGAAATGGCAATGGCATCCCGGTCAATCTGGTCAGCCATGGCGAAGGAAGCAAAGATCTGGCATGATCCCGTAGGCTCCATACATCTTGCGTATAATAAAGAAGAATGGAATGTACTGGAAGAAATGGCAGTATTAATGGGGCACAGAAACTATTCATTGTCGCGTGGGAAAGACGCATTGAAACAATCGGCTGCCATTGTTGGGAAGGGGTTGGAAGGAGCATTGTACAGTCCGCATGAAATGATTGTTGATCCTCGTAAAGCGATTGCGATCATCCCGGAATGGCTTACGGAGAAATATGGTGTGAGGTTTTATTGGGGGAAGGCAGCTACACATATTACTTATCCGGCAGTACATACTGAAGAAGAAGTATTCAAAGCAGATGAGATCTATGTATGCAGTGGCGCTGATTTTGAAACGCTCTATCCTTCAGTTTATTCCGCTTCACCACTCACCAAATGCAAATTGCAGATGATGCGTATGATTGCGCAACCGGATAACTGGCGTATGGGGCCTGCAATATGTGGTGGGCTTTCATTGATCCATTACAATAGTTTTAAAGCCGCTACTTCGTTGCGCACATTAAAAAAGAAATATGAAGATGAATACCCTGATTATATAAAATGGGGTATTCATGTAATGGCTGCGCAAAACCAGGAAGGTCAAATCACCATTGGAGATTCC
>CAMLGP010000076.1 GCA_946479535.1 uncultured Bacteroidota bacterium | reverse complement strand
CGGTGAATTAAATAGATTACATGTGCAATTGCCAGTCCTATTAAAACGCCAAAGCTGGCTACCAGAACGAACGATTTTGAAGCGTCCCAGAAATTGAATTGGCCTGTTACAATTGCTGCCAGCGCAAATCGGAAAACAATCAGAGAGGAGGCATCATTTACCAGGCTTTCTCCTTCCAGAATGGTTACTATTCTTTTAGGAATTTTCAGTCCCTGTAAAACAGATGTAGCAGCAACTGCATCAGGAGGCGAAATGATGCCACCCAGTAAAAAGCCATAGGCTATCGGAAAGTCAGGGATGATGGCATTTGAAACAAATGCTACTATTACAGAAGTGAAGATCACCAGTCCAAATGATAGAAGGCTAATAGGCCGTTTCATTCTCCAGAAATCTTTCCATGATGTATTCCAGGCAGCAGCATATAATAAGGGGGGTAAAAATATAAGGAAAACAATATCGGGGCCAATACTGATATTTGGGATGCCTGGGATTAAACTTATGAGCAATCCCCCAATCACCAGGAAAATAGGATAGGAAATGCGCAACTTGTCACTCAGCATTGTCAGCATAGTAATGACAAAAAGCAGCGAAAGAATTACCAAAAGATTGTCCTGTATCATATAGCCTTAAGATAGGAAAAAACGGCAATCCCTGATTAAATTCTCTCTTATCTTTATGTATCAAGCTTCCGCTAATCCTGGATAAAACATAAACATGTATAAATATCTTTTTGTTCTGATTGCTTCAGCAATAACACTCTTTTCCTGCAAGTCCCCCGGTACCATAGATTCTGAAGATGGATTGGATGCATTCAGTGCAGACAGCCTGGCTAATCATATTAAAACCCTATCCTCTGACTCGTTTATGGGAAGAAAGCCTTTTACCGAAGGGGAGACAAAGGCGATTGATTTTCTCAAAAACGAATTTATCACGTCAGGTCTTAAGCCGGGAAATGAAGATAGTTACTTCCAGGAAGTTCCCATGGTGCAGATCACCACAAAAGCCTCATCCGAGATGAAGGTGGCAGGCGCATCGCAGAAATTTACACTGAAAGGATTTGATGATTATGTAGTATGGACAGACCGGACAGATTCTGTTCTTTCCCTTAACAATGCAGAGCTTGTCTTTGCCGGTTATGGAGTGGTAGCACCTGAATATAACTGGAATGATTATTCAGGATTGGATGTAAAAGGAAAAGTAGTGCTGGTGCTGGTAAATGATCCGGGGTATAATGCACATGATTCAACATTATTCAAAGGGAAGGCCATGACCTACTATGGCAGATGGACGTATAAATTTGAAGAAGCAGCCCGCCAGGGAGCCAAAGGATGTCTGATTGTTCATAATACCGATGCAGCCAGTTATCCATTTTCAGTTGTACAGAATAACTGGAATGGTTCAAGGTTGCGATTGGATAACCGCGGCAGGAATGAAACCCTGTGTGATGTGATTGGATGGGTATCCGGATCTGCAGCTCAAAAATTATTAAGTGCTGCAGGGAAGGATTCTTCATTATTTACATCAGCAGATAAGAAAGGATTCAAAGGTGAATCATTGGGATTGAAAGTTTCTGTGGGGCTGACTGCAACCACCACGTATAATATGTCTCACAATGTGATCGGCAAGATCACCGGTAGCAAGCATCCTGATGAATATGTGATTTACACTGCACATTGGGATCATTTGGGGATTGGAAAGCCGGATGCTGCGGGAGATTCTATTTATAATGGCGCACTGGACAATGCAAGTGGTTCTTCTGGATTATTGGAATTGGCGCGTGGTTTTAAAAGTCTGAAACGTGCAACGGAGCGTACCATTATTTTTCTAGCTGTAACTGCCGAAGAGCAGGGATTATGGGGTTCGGCCTGGTATGCACAAAATCCTGTATATCCAATCGCAAAAACTGTTGCCAATATCAATATGGATGGATTGAACTGGTTTGGAAAAACAAAGGATATCATAGTTGTAGGACAGGGACAGAATGATCTGGAAGACTGGCTCCAGGATGAAGCACACAAACAGGAAAGAAATATCGCATTTGAAATACATCCGGAAGCAGGTTCCTATTATCGCTCAGATCATTTCAATTTTGCCAAAGTGGGAGTACCCGCACTTTATACAAGTAAGGGCATTGATCTAATGGGAAAAGAAAAAGGTTCAGGCAAAACCATTTCAGATTCCTATACTGATAAGAATTATCATCGGCCCTCAGACGAGTTTGATCCATCAACCTGGGTATTGGACGGAGCTATCCAGGATCTTCAATTGCTCTTTCAGGTAGGAAAACGATTGTCCTATTCTGATAAATGGCCGGAGTGGAAAGAAGGCTCTGAGTTTAAGGCAGTCAGGGAGAAATCACTGACAGGAACCACTCATTAAAGGAATCAAATGTAAAAAATGGACATCGCTTAACCTTAATTAACCCACTTATAAATAACAGTTTACTGGTTGTAAAGAATTAGTACGAAATCTATCGTTATTTATCAATTTTTGAGAAAATAACGACCATGAGAAGAATTGTGCTGATGACCTGTTTTGTATCCTGCAGTTTACTTTCTATTGCTCAACAACCAACAAAAGGATCTGTTACTCTTCGTATCGTGAATTCCCGGCAGGCAGGCCTGGAGAATGCAACTGTTGAATTATTGAAAGGGAAAGATTCATCGCTGGTCAAGGTGGCCATTACAGATAAGGCGGGAACCGGTTTATTTGAAAATATTCCTTTCGGTAGTTACCTCGCAAAGATCACGATTGTCAATTTTACCACACAGTATACTTCACCAATTGAGCTATCTGAATCACAAACCAGTGTATTGCTTCCTGTGATCACATTATTACCAAAATCCGGAGATTTAACAGGAGTAACTGTCACAGCCCGTAAACCTTTTATTCAAAAACTGACAGATCGTATTGTAGTGAACGTAGAAAACAGCATTGTCAGTGCCGGAAGTTCTGCCATGGAAGTACTGGAAAGATCACCAGGGGTGAATATTGATCAAAATGATGTGATAAGTCTCCGGGGAAAAAGCGGTGTCATCATTATGATCGATGGAAAGCCTACCGCCATGTCTGGCGCCGATCTTGCCAATTATTTAAGAGGGCTTCCATCTGCGGCAATTGAACGGATTGATATAATCACCAATCCATCTGCCAAATATGATGCTGCGGGTAATTCATGTATCATTGATATCAGAATGAAGAAAGACCAGCGCCTCGGCGTGAATGGAACATTAACGGCAGGATATGGCCAGGGGGTTTATCCTAAGGCCAATGCCGGAGGAACATTCAATTACCGGAATAAAAAGGTCAATGTTTTCGGGAATTATAATTACGCCTATCGAATTGGATTGAATCATTTAATACTGGACAGGAATTTCTTCAGCAATGGCACATATAATGGCGGGGACCTGAAAGATAATTATGCCAAATTACCGTTCGGTTCTCATACTACCCGCATTGGCATGGATTACTTTCCTTCCAAAAAAACAATTCTGGGCTTTGTAGTGAATGGAAACTTCAATCATTTTACGAGGAAGAACACCAATAGTTCAACAGTTATCAATTCTTCCAAACAGGCTACAAGCAGATTTAATTCTTTCGCCACTAATAATGACCATGGAAGAAATCTGGTTGCCAACATCAATTTCAAGCATACGTTTGACAGTACAGGAAGAGAGATCACTGCCGATGTAGATTATGGAGAATACAATTCCAATTCACTTACCCATAATGCTACCAGCTATTATGATCTGAACGGAAGCAGCTTGCAACCGGACTATGTCCTGGATGGTGACCAGGAAGGAAAGCTGACCTTCAAAACCGGTAAAATAGATTATGTAAATCCATTGAAGAAAGGAGCAAGGTTTGAAACAGGATTCAAAATCAGCTTTGTTTCTTCTGATAATGACGCCCTGTTTTTTGATGTAAGTACTGGATCACCTCAAAACGATGTTAACAAAACCAATCATTTCCTGTATCACGAAAACAACAATGCTGGTTATGTGAATTTCAAAAAGGAATGGACAAAGTTTGACATACAGGTTGGACTCAGAGGAGAGCATACACAGATCAAAACAGAACAGCTAAAGGGCAATATAAAATTTGATTCAAGTTATTTCCAGTTGTTCCCGAGCGCCTTTTTCAATTACAAGCTGGGTGAAGAAAAGACTTTGGGAATAGCTGTGAGCCGCAGGATAGACAGACCCGGTTACGGTCAGCTTAATCCTTTTCTATTCCTGATAGATGTTACAACTTATGCAACCGGACGGCCGGGTCTATTGCCTCAAAAGACCTGGTCCTATGAAATGAGCTATACAGTTAAAAGCCTGAGTATTTCATTGAACTATAGTCATTCCAAAGATCCCCAGGATATTGCCATTGCCAAGTTCAGGGATGTGTTCCCAAATATTCCAACTGAAGACAATGTAACGGTACAGATCCCCATCAATCTGTCATCATCTGATTATTACGGAATAAGTGTTTCAGCACCTGTAAAGGTTACCAAATGGTGGAATATGATTAACAATGGAGATTTGTATTATCAGCATTTTAATGGAGTCTTGGGTACTACCCTATTGAAAAGGGGAAAGCCATCTATTGATCTGCGCACCAACCATACTTTTACGTTAAAAAAAGGATGGATAGCAGAACTGAATGGTAGCTTTAATTCAGCCGGACAGTCAGGCTTCATGGTATTTGATCCAAGATGGGGAATATCTGCAGGTGGACAGAAGACAGTTATGAAGGGCAAGGGAACGGTGAGATTTAATATAACCGATATCTTCTGGACAAATCTTCCAAAGGCAGTGATCACTTACGATAATTATATAGAAAAATGGCATGCCTTCAGAGAGTCAAGGGTAGCCAATCTCACATTTACTTATCGATTTGGAAATAATAAAGTGCAGGCGGCCCGTAGAAGAACTACTGCATCAGAAGAAGAAAGACAAAGGGCTGGCAATTAAAAAGTCTCATGTGTTGTTTATTAGGTAATCTGCATGCGTGCTACCTATCCCCGATAGATCAGGGATAAAAAAGAATGGGTGGCTCTAATGAACAGAGTCACCCATTATAATATTTCCAGGAATACTAATAGTTAGATATCGCGGTCTTTGATCACGGTTGTTCGTGAGACTTCCCTATCACTGCTGCTTGAATTACCTTTTAACAAGGCGATCAAAATTAAAATAAATACTGCACCTCCTACTACCCATACCCAAGGTTGAGCATACCAGTTGGTAGTAGTAGTGGTGGTAGTTTCTTTATGAACAGAAACACTTGAACTGGTGCTGTCCTGAGCCCATAAAGCCAATTGCATAAAGCTGAACAGAAATACCATCATTAACTGACGGATGATTTTGGATCCCGGCTGTTTCATAAAAAAATGGTTTAATTGAAACGAATAGATTTACAGCTGGAAACGATAAAAGAATCAGGCCAAAATAAAAGCCACCTTAAACTGAATATGTAATCATCTGAAAGGAATCGTTTTGGGGAAGAGATTCTACAGGTTAATCTTTATGTAGCAGCCCAAGCAGCTTGATATGTGGTTCCATGGTATGTGAACTGCTGGTACCCAGGAACTGTTTGAGGTGTTTATAGAAATGACTATGATCATAATAATCATAGATCGTATAATCAAAAGAATCAGGATCATTAACCAGGTGAGAGGTAGCTTTTCGGATCCTCATTACCTGCATTGCCTGTTTACAGCTTACGCCGGTACACATTTCAAAATAGCGAAGCAAAGTGCGTGAAGAGATATTGTATTGCCGGGCAAGCGTTTCAACAGAATCAGTGAACCGGTTTTGCTGAAAGCAATCATCCAGTATGGTACTAACGATATTCACTGCCTGTATGGAACCTTCATAGCGGGTTAGTTCACTAATAAAATAATTGGAAAGGATTTCAATTCTTTCTTCAAAACTGTTTACTGCCTTAACCCCTTCAATAATGGAAGGTTCAAGCAGATAACTCAGTGGGTACATATATTCCCGGTATTCTGAAAAGTTGACCTTCTTTTTCAGAATAACGGGAGATATGCGAAACTTGATACCAAATAATTTATTACCGGCTTTATGAAAACATTCAATGGAATTATATCTTGGCAGAAAGCCGTCTGTTTTCATACTAAGCTTTCTTTCTCCTACCTGCATAATGAAAGGAGTTCCCAGGTTAATGATATAGGTGTATCCGATATTAGGGAACTGTGCATCAGAAAATCCTTTTGGATATTTTTCCCATAGCTCATCAAATTTTGTTTCCCAGAAAAAGTCAATAAAGTGGGACAGGGCTGCGGGCGGAGGCACGCGGTAGTAATCATTTTCAAAATGGGCGATATCGAAAAACTCGATGTGCTGCACGTAGTGAGTGATTTTTGATACTTATCATGGTAAGTTAGCAGTGTTGAAACGGTTGAGATAGGTCTTACTGCTTTTACGGTTAGAATCGATTACCAATGGCAGGAAAAAAGGGTGAGTTTTGGCGATTAGCCTGGGTTCATATTGACGAAATCGGAAGAAAAATGCGGGATTATTTGTGATCCTTCAGGTTTATGCAGGATTCTTTAAGGGAATTTTAATGATATTGGATCTTTCCAGAAAAAACTTCAGATAAAATTAACACGGTATCGTAATTTCCCACTATCTTAGCGAACCCACAAAAAAAAAGGTCCTACCGTAGAAACGGTCTGACCTCTAACGATTGCTTGCCATATGAAAATTCTTCGAGTTAGAACTTATTAGCCGATTGCTCAGCTTTTTTCGCAGACTACTCTTTCTTACCTTTGGCCTCTGACGGCTTGCCTTTTTCAACGATTGCCTGCTGTATGAACTATTACATCACAAATGTAGTCTGGGGAAAATAGCCGCACAAAACATCTTCAGCTGATTTTGAGCATGGCAAAGCCCCCCTTTTAGTAGCAAAACCCTTACTGGTAGCTGATTTCAAGACAATTTATGCACGATGTCCAACCGGTCTCATGACATATTATTTCAGTTAATTAAGTCCCTTGAAAAGGCCGAAAAAAGGCATTTCAAGCTGTACATAAAGCGGAGTTCTGCCAAGGAAGACCTTAAAATTGTGCGTCTCTTTGACGCTATCGATAAACTGGATGAATACGATGAAAAATACCTTCTAAAGAAACTCCCGGGAACCGAAAAGCGACAGCTTTATAATCTCAAAACTCATTTATACAAGGAGATCCTGGCAAGTCTTCGCCTCTTAAAAAGCGCGGATAGCATTGATCTTCAATTACATGAGCAATTTGACTATGCTCATATACTGTATAAAAAGGGTCTGTTCCTGCAGAGCCTTAAGATCCTGGAAAAGGCCAAAGAAATGGCCCGTACCAACCATAAGTACAATTTCATGACCCAGGTTATTTCCCTGGAAAAGCGGATAGAAACCCTGCATATTACCCGAAGCATGCAGGACAGGGCTGAACAGCTATCCCAGGAAGCTATGGAAATCACCACCCGCAACCAGACCGTTGCCCAGCTTTCCAATCTTGCTCTTCAGCTTTACAGCTGGTATACAAGGCATGGACATGCACGAAATAAAGAAGATGAAAGAGGTGTTCGTGAGTTCCTTCAAAAGAATATGCCTGAAGGTGTATGGGAACAGAAAGGTTTTTACGAAAGACTATATCTCTACCAGAGTATGAGCTGGTATGCATTTATCCGACAGGATTTTTTGATGTATTACCGTTATACCCAGAAATGGGTAGATCTGTTTCATGACCAGCGATTGATGATACGTGTTGAAACAGGACACTACATTAAAGGATTGCATAATCTGCTGAATGCACATTTTGATCTCCGCAATTTCAGGGAGTTTGAAAAAACATTGAGACTGTTTGAAGAGTTCTCTCGTACAGATCGTGTACAGGATCATGAGAACTTCCGCATTCAGGCATTTGTTTATACTGCAAGCGCCAATATTAACCAGCATTTCATGATGGGTACTTTCAGAGAAGGACTTGCGCTGGTTCCTGATATTGAACAAAAGCTGAAGGAGTATGCTATCTTCCTGGACGGCCATCGTGTAATGGTGATCAACTATAAGATCGCCATGCTTTATTTTGGAAGCCAGGATTATAAAACCTCAATCGATTATCTGCAGAAGATCATATATGAAGATGAGGGATTGGGAAATGATCTGCAATGTTATGCGCGATTGGTACACCTGATGAGCCATTATGAATTAGGCAATGATAGCATTATTGAATCCCTTACCAAATCAGTATACCGGTTCATGGCCAAGCTGCAGAATCTTACCGTGGTGGAAGAAGGGATATTCCAGTTCCTCAAAAAATCATGGAATCTCTCTCCACGACAATTAAAACCGGAACTGGAAAAATTATTGCAAAAGATCAAACACCTGGAGAAGAACCGTTTTGAAACAAGGGCCTTCGCTTATCTCGATATAATCTCCTGGCTGGAAGGCAAGGTTACCGGCAAACCAATGGGCACTATCATTCATGAAAAATACCTGCAGAGCAAAAGAAGATTTGATGATGAGCCTGTAACTATTGAGGAGAAAGCCTTTAGTAAAAATTAAGATTGAGAAACGGTATAAAGACAAGGGTTTGATCAGATAGGAATTTTAGTTGGAAATTGTCTAACTGAATAACAATAAACGACTGATTGCTGTATGAGACTCTTTTTCTTCTTTCTATTATTTTCTTGCCTTCATTGCAGGGCTCAGATCAATCCTGATAACATCACTATTGCAAGAGATTCATTTGGCGTTCCACACATATTTGCCAAGACTGATCCGGAAGCAGCCTATGGACTTGCATGGGCCCATGCCCAAGATGATTTTGAATCCATTCAATTAGTAATGCTTTCAGGAAA